>DATHRJ010000315.1:0-7613 GCA_035465455.1 Lysobacter sp. | reverse complement strand
GCAGATCCGCTACCAGTCCACGCCGCAGGAACTGCGTGCCGGCAGTGCGGCCACCCTGACGGTCGAGGTCACTGCCGATGGCGCCACCGCCGCGCAGATGCCGGAACTGCAGTTGCCACCAATCGATGGCGTACAGGTGTTTGCCGAACCGGTGCAGGCCGACGAGCGCTTCGTCGACGGTCGACCGCGCGTCAAGCTGACGCGGGCGTTCTCGCTGGTGCCGGCGCGCGCCGGTGACGTCAGGCTGTCAGGGCTTCGCCTGGGCTGGTGGGACGTGGGCGCGGGTGCCGCTCGCACTGCAAGCCTGCCGCCGTTGACGTGGCCGGTCGCAGCGGCCGATGGCGCGGGAGGCGTTGCGTCGCCGGCGACTCCCGCGCCGGCGGCAGCGGCGTCGGGTGCCGTTGCGCCCGCATGGGCGTTATCCGGATCCCACCAGGCCTGGGTGCTGGCGGCATTGCTGTTTGCCGCGTTGTGGCTGTTCACGCTGGTGTGGGCGGTACAGCAGCGGGGGCAAGCGCACGCGCAAACGGGGCCGGCGACGGTGCCGGGAGTTGCGGTAGCCAGCAGGCCCGACACCGCCAGCCTCAAGCGCGCCCTGGACACCGGTGGCTTCGCCGAGGTGGGAGACGCCCTGTGCGCACTGGCGCGTCCGGTGGCGCACGACCTGGACGAGGTGCGCGCGCGGCTCGATGACCCGGCGCAGCGCGACGCGCTCGATGCGATGCAGCGCGCGCGCTGGGGCGATGGCGACGGAGTCGCCGCGCGCGCGCAACTGCGCACGGCATTCGCCCGCGGGCCGCGCTGGCGCAGCGTGCCCGCTGCGAAGCCGGCGCCGTTGCCACCGCTGTATCCGTCCGGCTGACGAGTCGGCCCTGACCGGGCAGGCGACGGGTGCGCTTTTGCTAAGCTCGCGCGGTCGAGCCGTGCGATGCGCGACGGCCCAGGGGGAAGCGATCAGATGAGCGAACACCACACCGGCGCGGCTGCGAGCAGGCCCAAGCTGTCGCTGCATACGCGCATGCTGATCGGCTTCGTGCTCGGCGCCGGCGCGGGCCTGCTGGCCAATCTCTACTTCGCCGACGCGGCGTGGCTGCAGACCTTCGTGACCTACGTCACCGACCCGATCGGGCAGTTGTTCCTGCGCCTGCTGTTCATGCTGGTGATACCGCTGGTGTTCTCGGCGCTGGTGCTGGGCGTGGTCGAGATCGGCGACCCCAGGTCGCTCGGCCGCATCGGCGGCAAGACCCTGCTGTGGATCCTTGCCGTCACCAGCATCGCGGTCACCATCGGCCTGGTGCTGGTCAACGTGCTGCAGCCCGGCCTCGGCCTGCCGCCGGAGATCGCCAACACGCTGCTGGCCGAGGCGAGCACGCGCTCGGCCGAGATCGCCGGCAAGGGCGGATCGATTTCCGGCGTCGAGCTGCTGCTCAACATCGTGCCGCGCAACCCGGTCGCCGCGGCCGCGGCGGGCGACCTGATCGCGGTGATGTTCTTCGCGCTGATGTTCGGCGTGGCGGCGACCGTGGTCCGCAGCGACGGCACCCGCAGCTTCGTCGGCGCGGTGCAGGGCATCTACGACATCTGCCTCAAGCTGATCGGCTGGGTGATCGAGGTCGCGCCGTACGCGGTCGCCGCGCTGCTGTTCTCGATCACCGCGATGCTCGGGATCGACGTGATGATCCAGCTCGCGCGTTTCGTGGGTACGGTACTGCTTGGGCTGGGGATCCACTTCTTCGTGGTGTTCCCGCTGCTGCTGTGGGGCCTGGCCAGGATGTCGCCGCGTGAATTCTTCCGCGGTGCGCAGCCGGCGTTGCTGACCGCGTTTTCGACATCGTCCTCCAGTGCGACCCTGCCGACCACGTTGAAGGTCGCCGAGGATCGTCTCGGCGTGCCGAGGCGCGTCGCCCGCTTCGTGTGCACGCTGGGCGCCACTGCCAACATGAACGGCACCGCGCTGTTCGAGGGCATCACCGTGCTGTTCCTCGCCCAGTTCTTCGGGGTGGAGCTGAGCCTGGTGCAGCAGGTGATGGTCCTGGTGCTGTGCATCTTCGGCTCGATCGGCGCCGCCGGCGTGCCGGGCGGCTCACTGCCGGTGATCGCGATGATCCTGGTGATGTTCAAGATCCCGCCCGAAGGCATCGGCCTGATCCTCGGCGTCGACCGGCTGCTGGACATGTGCCGGACCGTGGTCAACGTCGGCGGCGACATGGTCGGATCGGTGGTGATCGGGCGCAGCGAGTTCGGCCTGCACACCGAGGAACTGGACGAATTGGGACCGCTGCCCGAGTAGACCCGCGGGCAGGCCTAGCCCCGCTCCGCGAGCTGGAAGCAGCGGGTTCAGCCGCAGGCCGCGGCTCCCGCGCGACAGCGCCGGGCGTGGATGGGACAATGGCGGCCGCGCTTTTCCCTGGTCCCGACGGAGCAGGTGCCCTGCAGGGGCGGATGAGGGTTCGGCCCCCGTGGCTGGAATCCTCACTCGCGCCGACACTCTTCCACCTCTCCCGCAGGGCGAGGGGCTCAATCCAGCAGCCGGAACCCCATGCCAACGCCGACCCGTCGCGACCTCGCCAACGCCATCCGCTTCCTCGCCATCGATGCGGTCCAGGCGGCCAACTCCGGTCATCCCGGCATGCCGATGGGCATGGCCGACATCGCCGAAGTGCTGTGGAACGACTACCTCAGCCACAACCCGGCCAATCCGAAATGGTTCAACCGCGACCGCTTCGTGTTGTCCAACGGCCACGGCTCGATGCTGCAGTACGCGCTGCTGCACCTGAGCGGCTACGACCTGTCGATCGATGACCTGCGCAATTTCCGCCAGCTCGAGTCGAAGACCCCGGGCCACCCGGAAAACTTCATGACCCCCGGCATCGAGACCACCACCGGCCCGCTCGGCCAGGGTTTCGCCAACGCGGTCGGCATGGCACTGGCCGAGAAGCTGCTCGCGCAGCGCTTCAACCGGCCCGAGCTTGCGATCGTGGACCACCGCACCTGGGTGTTCATGGGCGACGGCTGCATGATGGAAGGCATCTCCCACGAGGCCGCATCCCTGGCCGGCACCTGGGGCCTGCACAAGCTGGTCGCATTCTGGGACGACAACAAGATATCGATCGACGGCAACACCGACGGCTGGTTCACCGACGACACCCCGGCGCGCTTCGAGGCGTACGGCTGGAACGTGGTGCGCGGCGTCGACGGCCATGACAGCGACGCGATCAAGCGCGCGATCGACACCGCGATGCTGTGCGACGACAAGCCCAGCCTGATCTGCTGCCGCACCGTGATCGGCTACGGGTCACCGGGCAAGTCCGGCAAGGAATCCAGCCACGGCGCCCCGCTGGGTCCCGATGAGATCATCGCCACGCGCGGCGAGCTCGACTGGGAGCACGAGGCATTCCACATCGCGCCGGAGGTCTACGACGGCTGGCGCGTCGGTGACGCCGGACTGGTTCGCGAGGACCAGTGGAACCAGGCATTCGACCAGTACGCAGCGCGGTTCCCGCAGCTTGCCGAAGAACTCGGCCGCCGCTCCCATGCCGAGCTGCCGGAAGACTTTGCCGCAGTCGCCGATGGCTACATCGCCAAGCTGCAGGCCGACGGCCCGACGATCGCCTCGCGCAAGGCCTCGCAGATGGCGATCGAAGCCTTCGCGCCGCACCTGCCGGAACTCGTTGGCGGCTCGGCCGACCTGGCCCATTCCAACCTGACCCTGTGGAGCGGCAGCAAGTCCGTCGCCAGCGACGACCCGAACGCCAACTACATCTACTTCGGCGTGCGCGAGTTCGCGATGACCGCGATCAGCAACGGCCTGGCCGTGCACGGCGGTTTCATCCCGTACGACGCCACCTTCCTGGTGTTCAGCGACTACGCGCGCAACGCGGTGCGCATGAGCGCGCTGATGGGTGCGCATGCGATCCACGTCTACACCCACGACTCGATCGGCCTGGGCGAGGACGGCCCGACCCACCAGCCGATCGAGCACCTGGCCAGCCTGCGCTACATCCCGCACAACGACGTGTGGCGCCCGTGCGACGCGGTGGAGTCGGCGGTGTCGTGGCGCGCGGCGATCGAGCGCAAGGACGGCCCGAGCTGCCTGGTGTTCTCGCGCCAGAACCTCACCCACCAGCCGCGCGACGCGCAGCAGGTGGCGGACATCGCGCGCGGCGGCTACGTCCTGCGCGACGGCGGCGCCAAGCCGGAGGTGATCCTGATCGCGACCGGCTCGGAAGTGGGCCTGGCCACCCAGGCGGCGGACCAGCTGTCTGCCGACGGCGTCGCCGTGCGCGTGGTGTCGATGCCCTCGACCGACGTGTTCGATCGCCAGGACCGCGACTACCGCGAGTCGGTGTTGCCCGATGCGTGCCGCAGGCGGGTCGCGATCGAGGCAGGGGTCAGCGACTTCTGGCGCAAGTACGTGGGGCTGGATGGTGCGGTGATCGGCATCGACAGCTTCGGCGCATCGGCTCCGGCGGAGAAGCTGTTCCCGCATTTCGGCTTCACCGTCGAGCGCGTGGTGGAGACCGCCAAGGCGCTGCGCTGACGCTATCCGCGCGGCCGATGCAATCGACGGCGCCGACAGGCGCCGTCGCTTTTTGAAAACACGCCCACGGGTCGGTGGCGCATCGATGCGACGAGGCGCTTGACAAGAGCAATTACAGGCGTAATCTCAACTCAAAGATTACGGGTGTAAACGATGCAGATCAGCGAAGCCGAATCGATCGTGATGGAAGTGCTGTGGCGCACCCAGCCGCTGGCGGCCGAGGACGTGGTTGCCGCGCTCGCGCAGTCCCAGCAGTGGCAGGAGCCGACCATCAAGACCCTGCTCAACCGCCTGCTGAAGAAGGGCGCGATCCACGCCGAGCGCGACGGGCGCCGGTATCTGTACGCGCCGGTGCTGCGCCGCGAGGACTGGGTCATGGGCGAGAGCCAAGGCCTGCTCGCGCGCCTGTTCGGCGGGCGTGTGGCACCACTGGTCGCGCACTTCAGCGACCAGGGCGGCCTCAGCGGCAAGGACATCGCGGAGCTGCGCAAGCTGCTGGAGGAGATCGACGATGGACGCCGCTGACCTGGTCGGACTGCTGACCGAGACCACGCTCGCGGCGAGCGCGGCATTGCTGCTGGTGCTCGGTTTGCGGCGGCCGCTGCGACAGACATTCGGCCCGGGCGTCGCCTATGGCCTGTGGCTGCTGGTGCCCGCGGCCATCGTGGCGGTGCTGCTGCCGGCGGCGGTAGCGCCGGCAGTGCCGACGGCGTTGGCGACCGTGGATGCATCGCTCATGGCAACCGCGCCAACGCCAATGAAGCACGGCGTCGCGACCGCGACATGGCTTGCGGCGCTCTGGCTGCTGGGTGCGCTGGTCACAACGGGCTGGTTCGCGCAGCAGCAACGCGCCTTCCGCGCTGGTCTGGGACGACTGCGTCATCGCGGCGACGGAATCCGCCAGGCCGATAGCATCGCGGGACTGCCGGCGGCGATCGGCTTCTGGCAGCCGTTGATCGTGGTTCCGGCGGATTTCGACACCCGCTACACACCCCGGCAGCGGCGCCTGATGCAGGCGCATGAGCGCATGCACGTGCGCAGTGGCGACCTCCAGTTCAATGCAGTGGCGACCGCGCTTGGATGCATGTTCTGGTTCAACCCGCTGGTGCATCTGGCTGTGCGACGTTTTCGTCACGACCAGGAACTGGCCTGCGACCAGCGCGTGATCGCACGCCATCGGCATGCCCGTCGCGATTACGGCGAGGCAATGCTCAAGACCCAGCTGGCTGCGCAGCCATTGCCGCTGGGATGCCACTGGGCGGTCTTCGACAAGGCCCGCAACCATCCACTCAAGGAGAGAATCGCCATGCTCAAGCAACCCGTTCCGTCGTTGCCGCGTTGGATCGCCGGCAGTGCCGTTGTAGCCACGCTGCTGCTGAGTGCCGGCATGGCCGCGTGGGCCGCGCAGCCGCACCGGGTGGCTCCCGGTGACGCGACCATGATCGCCCCGCCGGCGCCTCCCGCACCACCGGAGGCGCCGGCCGCGCCACCGGCGCCGCCTGCAGCGCCGACTGCTCACACGACGGTGCCCGGTGTTGCGCCGCCGGCACCACCGGCGCCGCCGACTCCTCCAACTCCTGCGCTCCCACCACGACCGACAGCTCCACCCGCACCACCGGCGCCGAACGTCGACGCGTCGAGCATGCGGACCGAGGCACCGCGCTATCCACGCGAGGCATTGGCCAATCGCATCAGCGGCAAGGTGGTTCTCGCGATCGATGTCGACGCGCAGGGCACGCCGCTCGCCGTCGAGGTGGAGCAGTCCGAGCCGGCCGGCGTGTTCGACCAGGCCGCAATCGAGGCGGCAATGAAATGGAAGCTCATCCCGGAGCGTAAGGACGGCAAGCCGGTGGCGGGTCGGGTTCGCGTGCCGATCGAATTCAAGGCTCCAGCGGTCGCCCACGCGCCCGCGCCGCCAGGTTCGTGAGCTTCGAGGCGCGATGATCGAACTACCCCGCACCACGGTCTGCATGACGCTCGGACAGTGCGTGGCCCAGCGATCAGGCAAACATCAGCTTGCCCGCCGCAACCAGCAGCACCACGCCCAGCGCCTGACGCAGCCGGTTCACCGGTAGCCAGCGCAGGCCCAGCTGGGTGCCGATCAGCGCGCCGAGCGCCACCGCTCCCAGCCACAGGGGTAGCGCCACCGGCAAGGTGCCGGTGGCCTGGGTCAGGCCGGCGAGCGCCGCCAAGGAGTTGACCCAGACGAATGCGACCGAGGTTCCGCTGGCCTCCCGCGTCGGCATCCAGTGCGCGAACAGCAGCAGCGGGGTGAGGAAGATCGCGCCACCGGTTCCGGTGAGCCCGGCCAATACCCCGATCGCGGCGCCGATTGCCAGCGCAGGCAACCACGGAACCCGACGGCCCGCGGCTTGCGCGTCCTCGGTCGGCGCGCGGCTCGCGTGGCGGAACACGCCCGCGGCCGCCACCAGCAAAACCAGCCCGAGCAACGCCGAATAGTAGTGCGTGGGCAGCTGGATCTGCGCCGCCAGGTACGCCGCTGGCACCGAGGCCAGCACGAACGGCAGCACGTTGCGCCATTGCACCTGGCCACCGCGCCAGAAGCGGATCAGGCCGATGCCGGCCACCAGCAGGTTCAGCGTGAGCGCGGTCGGCCGCAACTGCTCCGGGGCGAAACCCAGCAGTGCCATCGCGGCGATGTAGCCGCTGGCGCCCGCGTGTCCGACCGACGAATACAGCGCGGCGACCGCAAGGAACAGCAGTGCCAGCAACAGTTCGGCTTCGGACAAGGCGATGGCTCAGTGGCAACGGCAGGCCTTGAGCTTGCCAGCCGGCGGGCACTCGGGGAAATCGGGGGCTCGCGGACCGGATTCTGTGGGCGGCCGCGCGGGCCCGATCAGGGCCTGGCGCAGTAGATCCCGTGGAGCGTCTCCAGGATGCGCTGCGCCGGGCCATCGGCGAGGGAGTAGTAGATCGTCTGCCCGTCACGACGGGTCGTCACCAGGTCGTCCTCGCGCAGCACGGCCAGGTGCTGCGACAGCGCCGACTGGCTGAGGTCGACCCGCGCATTGAGCTCACCCACCGAGCGCTCGCCTTCCACCAGCAGGCACAG
>DATHRJ010000314.1:0-5295 GCA_035465455.1 Lysobacter sp. | reverse complement strand
CCCTGGGTTCTCGAAGGTGCGCAGGCTGTAGCGCAGCTCCATCTGCGCGCTGCGCGTCTGCAGGATGCTGAGCACGCCGCGCTCGACGGTGAATTCGATTTCGGCATCCGAGCCGAGGAAGCGCCGCAAACGCGCGCTGATGTGGTTGAGCTTGCGCTCCAGCATCGGCGCCTGGGCTTGCAGTTCCTGCACCGGCTCGAACGACTTCGCCGCGGTCAGGCCACCAACGAGGTCGTCGCCGCAGGCGCTGAACTTGACGTCGCCGGTGAACACCCGGAAGCCCGAGTCGCTCATGCGGGTGTGCGGGATGACGCCGGTCAGCGAGATCCGCGTTTCGTCCATGCCGGTTCGCAGTTCCTCTTCGTTGGAACGGTTTCCGCAGGCCATCTGCTGCACGATGACCGCCGTGTGCCAGCCCTCGCTGAGCTGCTTGATGGCGCGGTAGCGGCGCGCCCGCTCGCTGCCCCAGGACGCGTGCACGGCGCGCATGGCGTTCTTGAGCTGCAGCTCGGCGTCGGCCATGATCGCGTCCAGTTCGGCCCCGTGCCCGGCCTCGCGGATCACCGCTTTGGTCGCCTCGACCACCTCCTGCATGGCGCTGCCGGGCAGGTCGGTCTTCAACGTTACCCCGTAGCGGCGCTTGGCTTTCTCGACCAGATCGAACGCTTCCAGGTCCATGCGCCACACCGCCGCGGCATAGGAGGCGAGGAAGCGCCTGCAGGAGTCCCATGCGTACCACTCGTCTTCCCGCGCCAGCGCCTCGGTGACCGCGTCGGTCATGCCGGCAAAGACCACCGTCGTGAGCATGCCGGGCATCGAGAATACCGAGCCGCCACGCACCGCGAGCAGCAAGGGAGCCTGCGGGTCGCCGAGTCGCAACCGTCTGCCGTCGTTGCGCTCGATGTCCTCCTGCAGGACGCCTACGTGGCGCAGCAGCTCGAGCTCCAGCCGCTGCGGCTCGTCGCGGTGCAGGCCCATGCGCGGCAGTGCCGTGGGAATGATGAACGCGTCCCGCGTCGGTATCCCCAGATAGGCGATGTAAATGAGGCCGCTGCCCTTGCCGCCGTAGCGGCCCTGCAGGCTGACGCTGTCCGACTGCTCCACCCGCCGCTCGATGTCCTCGGTGTGCGACAGGTGCACGAAATCCCAGGGCCTGTCACCCGCGCCCCCCTCGCCCCGCGCGCTGAGCTCGGCGGCGTGCTCGGCCACCCATGCGCGCGCGATGTCGGAAAAGTGCGCCAGGCTGTTGAGATCGTGCATGGTGCGCTGGAAGTTGCCCAGCACGCCGCGCATCTCGATGGCGCTGTAACCCAAATGCGATGCCATCACCTCGTAGGCTTCGCTGACGCGACTGACGAGCCGGTGATAATTGCGCTGGATCTGCTCCAGGACGTCGAGCAACTCGGACGCGCTGCGCGCGGGATGGACCAGCATCGCGGACAGGTCCAGAAGTTCGCGTGAGAACAAGCCGTCCCGCTCAAGGTTGCCGGCGCAGAGGAACACGATGCGCAGGCACTGCTGCAGGTCGACGCCACGTTCCTGGTAGGCCGAGGCAACGTGCCGGAGCGCGACGTAGCCCAGTTCTTCCAACACGCAATCCAACTGATGCAGCAGATAACGCTGGCTGGCGAAGGCGCCGTCTCCGACCAGTTCCTCGAGGCGCCGCCGCAATTCGCAGCAGTGCTCGAAAGCCTCGATGTGCGCGCCGCTTTCATAATGCCGCAGCAACGCGTCGAGCACGTCGAACAGCGCGTCCTGGTGGTCGCGACGAAGCTGTCGGCTGAACGTCTCCACCGCCGCGCGCGCCTGCCGCTCCGCGGCCTCGGGATTAAAGCCCGGCTCGCCGGGCAGCGGGTTCTGCAGCGCACCCAGCACCGCCTCGAAGGCGGCCCCGGCGGCCGCCCATGCCCCTTCGCGAGCCTTGCTGGCCAGGCTGCGCAGCCGGTGCTGGTATACCCAGCGATTGCCGGCGCGGATGCCGTTGACCACCAGCGACTCCAGTTCTTCGTCCAGCGTATTGCTCGACTCGCAGCGCAGCAGTTCCTCGCTGTACAGGCCGCGCCACTCGCCCAGCCGCGCCGCGAGCTGGGAACTGCCCAGCAACTGCTCGAGATCGCCGACGATCCGGGCGACCAGCTGCAGCACACCGGGATCGGAGCGGGCGGCCTCGTCGGCGGCCGCGGGGCACTCGCGGTTGGGGTCGGGGAACTCCGCCGAGCCGGTCTGCAGCCACTGCAGGTAGCTGCGCGCCAGCGCCAGGGTCTGCCTGCCCAGGGCGTGGTGCGTGCTGCGTCGAATCTCGTTGCAGATCGCGCTGCCGCGCACGTATACCTCGGACAGGTCGATGGTGTCCTGCCAGACTTCGTCGATCAGCTTGGGCTGCGACACCAGCCCCGAGACGCTGCGCACGAGGATGCGGGAAGGCAGGCGCAAGCGGTAGGCGAAGGGGCCATTGAGGAATTCGGTCAGCTCGCTGCGCAGGCGGGTGATTTCCGGGCGCAGGTTCTTGGCGCTGGCGATGCCGCGGTGCGAGGTGCTGCACAGGCGGGCGACCGCGAAACGCAACAGGTAGACGGCCTCGTGGCGGCTGCCGGAACTGTTGAGGCGCTGCAGCAGGGCCGCCAGGTCGCGCAGGCGCGATACCTGGATGGCGGGCATTTCGCCGATGTCGAGGTGATAGATCTCGCGCTCCAGGTCGACCGGCTCGCCGTGCACGCCGCTAAGGTCGGCCACCAGCCGGTCGGTTATGAGCGTGCCGTGCGGCAGCCGCAGCTCCGCCACGACCTCGATCGAATCGTCCTCCACGGCGTGGACGGAGAGGCGACCGTGCGCGTCGTAAGGCAGCAGCAAGCGCCTGCCGTCACGGAACAAGCGGTGATTCGCGATCTCGAACATCCGGTAGCGCGGCCCCATCCAGGCCATCGTCTCCAGGTAGCGGCGCAGCGCCAGGCCGTGCTTGTCCGCCGAACCTCCGGGGCCGTAGGCGGCCGCCAGCGCCCTGTCCAGCGCGGCGATCCTGTCCTGCTCGTCTTGCGTGAAGAATGGCTGCGGGGCCGGCACGGCATCGACCGGCTGCGGCGTGCGTGGCGCGGTCGCCGAACTGGTTTCCGGGCCCGAAACCGCCCCCGTGCCGGTGCGCGAAGCCATGCCGGTGTCCGAACCCGGGCGATAGATGCCCGTTACCTCGCGCAGCGCCTCGTGCAGGCTGGCGCTCCGCGCCTCGAGCCGGGCGTTGACCTCGCGCAGCGCGCCCAGGTAACCGGAGACGCGGCTGCCGTGGATGGCCACACCGTGCGCGGCGGCCAGGCGAGCGATGATGACCAGCATTTCTTCACGCAGCAATTCCCACAGTTCTTGCCCGCGCACGTGGGCCACGCCGCGGGCCAGCGCCAGCGAAATCGAGAGGATCGCATTCATGCCCAGGTTTTGTTTCCGCTGCATGCAGGCGATTTCTACTGCATGCTCGGACGCCGCCGGCAACTTGCCGCGGCGCCGCGCGGTTTCCAGCTCGAGCGCCAGCAGCGCGCGGTCAATGTCGCGCAGCTGCCAGGCCGCCACGTCCGTGCCTTCGAAGCGGGGCGCGGCGAACTCGTGCACGTTGTCAACCGCGTACAGGCAGCCCTTGCCGCCGTAACGCGAGGCGCGCCGGAACAACTCCTGCAGGACGTCGTCCCCGGTCGCCTCGACCTGCGCCCGCCCGACGCCGGGGCGGAAGGCAAAAACGCCCTGCTCCAGCTCGCGCAGCAGCCCGCCGTGCGCATCGACCGCTTCGCGATACTCCGCGCGCTCGAAGGCACTATCCACCAGGTGCACCGCCTCGCCGCTGCCGGCAGACGTTCCCAACGGCGTCGCCGCGTGGAAGGTCATACGCAGGCGTTGCCCCGGCTTTTCCCCCGGCAGCGCCAGCAGCAGGTCGACGCCGACGGTCGGAATGCCGGCGTTGGTCGGCTCCTCGCGCGCCCGCAGTCGCTCGACCATGGCAAAACCCGGCAGTTCGGGCTCAGCGACTTCCGCCTCCAGCACCCGCTCCATCTGTGTCGTCACCGCCTGATACTTGACCAGTCGCTCGGTGTTGGCGCCTCCCCCGGCCTTCAGGCCAAGCGCGTTCGTGGCCAGCGCGATGTGCGCCTCCATGTCGTCGTTGGGGCTCTTGGAGCGGTGCGAGACGACGAGCTCCAGCCCCTTGCCGAACGCCACCAGGACGGCCAGCAGGGTTTCGTACAGGGTGCCGATCTGGTTGGCCTTCACCAGCACCGTATTGATCAGGCCCTGGGACGCCGCCATCTCGATGGTGCGGTCGTTGGTGGTCACGAGGTCGTCGCCGATCACCAGGATGCGGTCACCCAGTTGCTCCTGCAACAGGCGCCAGCCTTCGAAGTCGTTCTCGGAGAAGCCATCCTCGATCGACAGGATCGGGATATCGTGGTCGCGGATGGCCTGCTCGTAGACGGCGAGCACGGCGTTGCGGTCCATGACCTTCTTTTCGTGATCGCGCCAGAACAGGTAAGTGCCGACAGCGTCCGGTACGTCGAACTCCTCGCGGTAGGCGATCTCCAGTTCCGACAGGGCCGGGTCGAGCGCGATGGCGACATCGACGCCGGGCCGGTAGCCGCATTCCTCGATAGCCTGCTTCATCATCGCCCACAAGCGCAGTTCCGGCAGGTCGTATTCACCGCGGTCGACGTAGGGCGCCAGCCCGCCTTCGAGGCCGATGCCCATGACCCGGCAGCCCTCGGCCGATTCGAGGATTTCCTTGAGGCGGCCCTGCAGGCGCACGGTCATTTCCTGCGCCTCCTGCGAGTCGACCGCGCCGAGGATCAGGAACATCGCCTCCTGCATGCTGATGTTCGATTCGGGGTACTCCTTCTCGGTGTGTCGCCCCCCCATGCCGCAGTTGCGGAACTGCCAAGGCGCGCGCACCTTGCCCAGCCGGGGATGGGTAGCCTCCTGCATGCTGGTTTCGACAATGCGTTGCCTTGCCGCGGCCGCCATGGACTGCCAGCCCACGCCACTTTCCAGCGACTCGGCCTCCGCCGCGGCACTGCGTTCGCGGTGGCGGAATTCCCGGTACTTGCCGCGATCGGCCAGCAGGAAGTCCAGGCCGGTGACCAGGCCGAGGCCCAGCAGCAGGCGTCCGGCATAAAGCGCCAGTTCGCTGCCCTGCAGCAAGCCCAGACCGAGCAGGAGCGCGGCCAGGGGCAGGGCGGCCGACGCGGCGCGCAGGCTGGCTCGCGGCCCGGCCGCCGCCACGGCCAGATTGTAGGGGGCGTCAGGGTAGTAGTTGAGACCGGCCCG
>DATHRJ010000313.1:0-7220 GCA_035465455.1 Lysobacter sp. | reverse complement strand
CGTGAGCGCTGACGTCGCCATCGGCCCGCGCCAGATCATCGGCGTCTCCTGTTCCACCAACAGCCCGATCGACATCGCCTCGATGCCATGCACCCGCATCGGCTCGATGGTCTTGCCGTCGGGGCTGTCAGGGCGGCCGGTGAGGCCCAGCATCATCGGCACGCTGGGGCCGTAGACATCCGCGTCCAGCACCCCGACCCGCGCCCCGTCGGCGGCCAGCGCGAGCGCGAGGTTCACCGCCGTGGTCGACTTGCCGACGCCGCCCTTGCCCGAGCCGATCGCGATGATGTTGCGCACGCTGGGCAGTGGCGAAAGGTTCGGTTGCACCGCATGGCTGGTGATGCGCTGGGTCAGCTCCAGGCTGCGCAACGTGCTACCCGTGCTCGCCAGTTCCGCGGCGATCGCCGCCTCCAGCTCCGCGCGCAGGCCCTGCACCGGGAACCCGCACAGCAGCGACACAGCCACCGCGGGTCCGTCCTGCGCGGCCCGCACGCGCACCTGGGCATCGCGCATCGACATGGCCGACCCGGGCACCGGCAATGCGGCGATCCTTTCTTGAACCGCTTCCGACATGACAGATGACCTCGTGATCAGATGTGAATCAAACACGGCACTCGCAATTGCGCAGCAGCTGGTAGCGAGGCCGATTGCCGTGCCCATGGTACCGGTCGCCGCAGTGCGCTCGCGCACCGATGCTGTCCCCGAGCGCCCCGTCGCGAACACCGCAATCGGCTTCAGCCAGGCCGGCGCGGACCGGTACGGCTGCGGGGTGATTGGCCAACGCAGCAGCGCAGAGGAAGATCCGAGACGAAAGAACGTGCCCCAAGCCAGTGGCTGGGGACCACCGCAGCGGCAAGACGCCGCTGAACCTCGCGCGATCGGCGACCTGCGCACATGACGCCGACCGCTCGTCCGGCCGCTAGAATGGAACCCATGCCCAAGACACCGCCCCTCTACCTCGGAGACCGCCCCATGCGAACCCTGCTGCTAGGCCTGTTGTTGTTCGTCCTGCCGGTGGCAGCTTTGGCCCAGGCTTCGCCAGTCGGCACGTGGACCACGATCGACGACGCCACCGGAAAGCCGAAATCGGTGATCGAGGTCTACGAGGCCGCGGATGGCAAGTTGGCCGGGCGCGTCACGCAGGTACTGCACTCCACCCGCGGGCCCAATCCGTTGTGCGAGAAATGCCGTGGCGAGCGCAAGAACCAGCCGATCGAGGGAATGGTCATCCTGTGGGGCATGCAGCGCAGTGGCGATGAGTGGAAAGGCGGCCAGATCCTGGATCCCGCCAGCGGCAAGGTGTATTCGGCAACGCTGCGCCCGGTCGCCGGCGGCAAGCAGTTGCAGGTACGCGGCTTCGTGGGGTTTTCGCTGCTCGGCCGCACCCAGGTCTGGGCACGGAAGTAGCGCCGGCGCACGTCCACACCAACGCGGTTTGACTGCTGCGGATATTCGGGGCTCCACGACAGGGGCCCTGCTTGCGCCGCTGGAGGCCCGCGTCCGCATGCGATAATCGCCGGCCCATTGCACCGTTGCCGCCATGTCCCGCGAGCTTGTCGTCACCTGCGCCCTTCCCTACGCCAACGGCCCCCTGCACCTGGGCCATCTGGTCGGCTACATCCAGGGCGACATCTTCGCTCGTGCGCACCGGATGTCCGGGAACACCGCATGGTTCGTCTGCGCCGACGACACCCACGGCACCCCGATCATGCTGGCGGCCGAGAAGGCCGGCACCACGCCGGAGGCGTTCATCGCCGGGATCCAGGCCGGGCATGAACGCGACTTCGCCGATTTTGGCGTCGCCTTCGACCACTACGATTCGACCCATTCGCCGCGCAACCGCGCGCTGACCGAGGCGATCTACGCCAAGCTCGACAACAACGGCCACATTGCCCGCCGCTCGGTCGCCCAGCTGTACGACCCGGTCAAGGGCATGTTCCTGCCCGACCGCTACGTCAAGGGCATCTGCCCCAACTGCGGCGCTGCCGACCAGTACGGCGACAATTGCGAGAACTGCGGCGCGGCGTATTCGCCCACCGAACTCAAGGAGCCGCGTTCGGTGCTCAGCGGCGCCACGCCGGAACTGCGCGAGTCGGAGCATTTCTTCTTCGAGGTCGGAGGGTTCGAGGCGTTCCTGCGCGAGTGGTTGTCGGGCGATGTCGCACTGCCCGGGGTCAAGGCCAAGCTGCAGGAGTGGCTGGACGCGGAGGGTGGCCTGCGCGCCTGGGACATCTCGCGCGACGCGCCGTATTTCGGCTTCGAGATTCCCGGCCATCCGGGCAAGTACCTCTACGTCTGGCTGGATGCGCCGATCGGCTATCTGTCGAGTTTCCAGGCCCTGTGCGAGCGCGAGGGGCTGGATTTCTACGGCTATCTCGCGCCCGGCAGCGACGCCGAACTTCACCACTTCATCGGCAAGGACATCGTCAACTTCCACGGCCTGTTCTGGCCGGCGGTGCTGCATGCCGCGGGGTTCCGCGCCCCGACCCGGCTGCACGTCAACGGCTACCTCACCGTCGACGGCGCCAAGATGTCCAAGTCGCGCGGCACGTTCGTGATGGCGCGCAGCTATCTGGAGGCCGGGCTCGACCCCGAAGCGTTGCGCTACTACTACGCGACCAAGACCTCCGGCGGCGTCGACGACCTCGACCTCAACCTGTCGGATTTCGTCGCGCGGGTGAACTCGGACCTGGTCGGCAAGTTCGTCAACCTCGCCAGCCGCTGCGCCGGCTTCATCGAGAAGCGCTTCGACGGAATGCTCGCGGCCAAGCTGCCGGACCCGGACATGTATGCGCGTTTCGCCGACCAGCTTGCACCGATCGCGCAGGCCTACACCCGCAACGAGGCCGCCACCGCGCTGCGCCTGACGATGGCGCTCGCCGACGAAGCCAATCGCTACATCGACGAGCACAAGCCGTGGGTGCTCGCCAAGCAGGATGGCGCCGAAAGCAGATTGCATGACGTCTGCACGCAGGGGCTGAACCTGTTCCGGGTGCTCAATGCCGCGCTCAAGCCGGTGTTGCCGCAGGTGGCGACCCAGGCAGAGGCATTCCTGGCCGCGCCCGTGCGTCATTGGACCGATCTGGATGCGCCGCTGCTCGGGCACCGCATCGCCCCCTATACGCCCCTGTTCACCCGTATCGACCCCAAGCACCTGGACGCCATGACCGAAGCCAGCAAGGAATCCCTCAAGCCCACCGACTCCCCGTCAGCACCCGCGACGACGCCAATGCCCCCCGCTGCGAACCCACCCGCCGCGCCAGCCAGTGCCGCCGTCGCCACCGGTTCGGCGGCCGCAGCGGGCGCAACCATCGGCATCGACGACTTCGCCAGGCTCGACCTGCGTATCGCCAAGGTGCTCGCGTGCGAATTCGTCGAGGGCTCCGACAAGCTGCTGCGTTTCGAACTGGACGCGGGCGAACTCGGCAAGCGCCAGATCTTTTCCGGCATCCGCGCGTCCTACGGCGAGCCGCACACGCTGGTGGGCCGCAGCGTGGTGTTCATCGCCAACCTCGCGCCGCGCAAGATGCGCTTCGGTCTCAGCGAAGGCATGATCCTGTCCGCGGGCTTCGATGCCGGCGGCTTGTTCCTGCTCGACGCCGACGCTGGCGCGCAACCGGGAATGCCGGTTCGATAGCTCGCCCGCACTCGCGGGTGCGCCCATCGTGCATCCAGCGAACGAAATCCCGACCCCGATGCTGCCCGACCTTACCGAACGTCTAGATCGCCTGCTGCCGCAGACCCAGTGCGGCCAGTGCGGCTACACCGGTTGCCGGCCCTATGCCGAGGCGATGGCTGCCGGTGCGGCCGGCATCGACCGCTGCCCGCCGGGCGGCGATTCCGGTGCGCGCGCGCTGGCCCGGCTGCTGGGGGTGGCGCCGCGGGGCTACGACCGCACCCGCGGCGAACACAAGCCATCGCAGGTCGCGCTGGTGGTGGAAGCCGATTGCATCGGCTGCACCAAGTGCATCCAGGCGTGTCCGGTCGACGCGATCATCGGCGCGGCCAAGTTCATGCACGTGGTGATCGAGCCGCTGTGCACCGGCTGCGAGCTGTGCGTGCCGGCATGCCCGGTCGATTGCATCGTGCTGGTGCCGGCCGATGCCGGCGCCAGCGGCGCGGGGTGACCTGGGCTACTGCGGCGCGGTTGCGGTCGGGCAGGCCGAGCAGATCCTCTCGACCCGGTAGCCATGCGCGCGCAGCTTCTCGACCACGCCGTCGTCGCCCAGCAGGTGCAGCGCGCCCACGACCACCAGCGTGTCGGTGGTGTCGGCGCCATCGAGCATCGCCCGCAGTTTCGGCGTCCAGGCATCGTTGCGCTCCACCACCACCATGCGGTACGTCTCCGGCGTGTGCTCGCGCATGTCATCCCCGGTCAGCGCCTCGAGCTGCTCGACATCGCCACGGCGCCACGCGGCATGCATGTCGCCGAGCATCGCGGGCATGTCCTGGGGCTGGTCGAGGAAGTCGCCCAGGCCGGCGACCTGCTCGGACATCGGCGAGCCATCCAGCGCCTGCAGTTGTGCGTCGATCGACTCCAGCCCGCCGATGACCTTGCCGCCCGCTGCCGCCCGCTTCATCAGGTACTGATCCAGTCCCTGCTCGGCGCTGAACCCCAGCGACTGCGACAGCCCCATCACCAGCGACAGGTTCACGAACCACGGCTTGTACGCATCCAGTCGTGCCACCGAGCCGCCCTGCGGCACCAACAGCGCTTCCAGCCTTTCGCGCAGGGCGGCCGGCAACACCGAACTCAAGGTGCGTCCATCGCCAAAACTGGCGGCCTGGGTGAATTTCTGCGTGGTGGCCGGATCCTTCAACTGATCCGGCGTGATTTCGAAAACCACGCGAGCCGAACCTGCCAGCGCCGCTTCGATGTCGGCCGAGACCGGGTAGTCGCTCTCCTTCAGCAGGTGGAACGAGCCAAGCAGGTACACCGCGTTGTCGGCATCCGACACCTTCCACAACAGCGGCAGCGGCGGCGCGGACGGCGTCGTCGCCGCGATGGTGGCGGTAGCGGTGGCGGCGTCGGCGGTCGACGCAGGCGGCGCCATTTCCGTTGCGGTGGCCAACGTCGCGGCTGCGAGCAGCGACAACGCCAGCAGTTTGAGCGGACGCATGGGTAGGCCGTTCATCCGGGCATCACGGGGTTGGGTGGGCATAGGCCTTTTCCCCTGCGGTGATCGCAAGGTCGAGCCGGTTTTCCGGGGGTGGCAATGGGCAGGTCGCAAACGGCGTGAATGCGCAGGGCGGGTTGTAGGCCCGATTGAAGTCGAGCGTCACCCGGGCCTGCGCATCGGGCCGTCCGATGTCGAGGAAACGTCCGGCACCGTAACTGCCCTGGCCGTTGGTGCGATCGGCAAACACCAGGAACAGGGTCTCCTCGCCTTCGTCGAGCGCCTCGATCCGGTAGGTGGCGCCATCGCGTTCGAACTCGACCGCCCCGGGGTTGGGCATCGCGTCGGTGGTGCCGATGATGTTGGCGATCTCGATCGTCCGCCCCGGTGGGTGGGCGATGAAACGGCCCTGCAGCTGCCACTGCGATTCCGCGGGCCAGTACTCGATGCCGCTGAATCCGGTGCGGGTTGGCGCGTCGGCATGCTTGACCCGCAACGCGTAGCGGTCGCCGCGCCTGATCACCGTCGCCACGCCCTTGCCGCCATCGAAACCCAGCTTGCTCGGCCCGGCTGCATCATCGTCGCCGACCAGCACGACCGGCCCGGTCAGGGGCACGCCATCCAGCGTCACCGCCGCACGCGCATCCGGGACGAAACGAAGACCGTCCTTGCCCACGTCGAGCATGCCCAGATGCTCCGGACCCAAGCCCAGGCGCACGCCGTTGTCGGCGGCACTGCCCAGATGATGGGCGCCTCGATCGATCCAGTGCAGCCCGATCAGGCTGGTCCAGCCTTCGGGCTGGGTCAGTGCGGCCTCGCGCTGTTTGCGCCACTCCTGCTGGGTCACGGTGAAGGCGGCGGCGCGTGCGGACATCTCGGCATCCATGGGTGGCGGTTGGGTGGAGCGCTGGCAGCCGGACAGCGCCAGCCAGCACACGGGGATGCACAGCAGCACAGGCAGGCTGGGCAATCGCATCTTGTGGTTCATTTCAGCGTCCTCGCAGGAACCATCGGTCGATCTCGGGCAGGCTGAAACGGGCCCATGTCGGGCGGCCATGATTGCACTGGCCGGAACGTTCGGTGGCCTCCATGTCGCGCAACAGTGCGTTCATTTCCGGCAAGGTAAGCCGGCGGTTGGCGCGCACCGCGCCATGGCAGGCCATCGTCGACAGCAGTTCATCGCGTGCGGCGGTCACGCGGTCGCCTCCCGCGGGGGCCGCCCCGTGCTCGCGCAGGTCGGCAAGCACGTCGCGCAGCAACGCCTCGACATCGCCGTGCGCCAGCAGCGCCGGCACGCTGCGCAGGGTCAGCGATTGCGGCCCGCTGCGGGTCACCTCGAATCCGAGCGTCGCCAGCGTCGCCGCTTCGCGCTCGGCCACCTCGGCCTCCCGCTCGGCCACCGCCAGTTGCGTCGGCACCAGCAACGGCTGGCTGCGCAGGCCCTCGCCATCGTGCGCGGCCTTGAGTTTCTCGTAACCGATGCGCTCGTGCGCGGCGTGCATGTCGACCACGACCAGGCCTTCCGCGCTCTCGGCCAGCACGTAGATGCCGTGCAGTTGCGCGATCGCAAAGCCCAATGGCGGCATCGTCGCGCTGGTCGCCGGAAGGCTGCCAGCACTCGGGCCACCGTCGCCGATCGAGGCCGCTGGCGCGGAGAACGCGGGGCCATAAAGCGCGGCGTAACCGGCGCGCGTCTCCTCCACCTGCAGCGCAAGCGGCGCCTGCGGTGCGCTCCATCGGTGTGCAGCCGATGCGAATTGGGTAGCCATGACCTGCCCGCCGTCGGCCGCGGGCACGGGCGCGCCACCGGCGCGTGTCTCCGCCAGCGCGGCCTGCAGCGTGCGGTAGACGAAGTCGTGGATCAGGCGCGAATCGCGGAACCGCACTTCGTGCTTGGCCGGGTGCACGTTGACGTCGACCCGGCGCGGGTCGAGCTCCAGGAACAGCACGTACGCCGGCTGGCGCCCGTGGAACAGCACGTCCGCATACGCCTGCTTGACCGCGGGGGCGACGCTGCGATCGCGGATCGCCCGGCCATTGACGTACAGAGACTGCTGGTCGGCACTCGCGCGCGAATACGCCGGCTGCGCGCTCCAGCCGTGC
>DATHRJ010000312.1:0-4449 GCA_035465455.1 Lysobacter sp. | reverse complement strand
GAAAACGGCCGTGTCGGGCTGATCGCACGCGGCATCCGCGGGCCCAAGCGCCACGTGCTGCGTGCGGCGCTGCAGCCGCTGCAGCTGGTCCGTTTCGATGCGGTGCAACAGGGGGAACTGGCGCGGCTGACCTCGGCCGAGGCGCTGGATGCGGCGCCGCGACTGGCCGGCCAGGCGATGCTGGCGGGTTTCTATCTCAACGAACTGTGCCTGCGCCTGACCCCGCGCGGCGATCCGCAGCCGGAACTGTTCGCCGCCTATGCGGCCACGCGCCAGCGCCTGCGCGACCTGGAGCCGCTGGCCTGGACCCTGCGCCGGTTCGAGCGCGACCTGCTCGATGCGCTGGGCTCCGGTTTTGCCTGGCACTGCGATGGCGACGGCGCGCCGATCGACCCGGCCGCGCGCTACCGCCTCGATCCCGAGCACGGCCCGCGTCGCATGCTCACCGATCGCGGCTATGGCGACCGTGCCGGCGGCGCGACCGGGCGCGCGTTGCTCGACCTGGCGGCGGACCGGCAGCCGCTGGCGGAGGACCTGCCGGGCTTGCGCCGGGTGATGCGCGGCGTGCTCGCGCACCACCTGGGGGCACGCGGACTCAAATCCTGGGAGATGCTGGCCGGGCTTTCGTCCGGTGTGCGCGAGCGGCTGCCGGTGCCGCGAACCGGGCTCGAATCACCCGGCGCGGATCATCCTGGAACAACCGACGGGCCGACCTGCGCGGACGATTGATTCGCGCGGACGGTGGCGTGCGCGACAGCATCGAAACACGCGACATGGCTCGCACTTCCCGGTTGCAGTTGCAGCGCCGCCACCGCCGCGGCGAGCCGGGCCGCCCCGACGAATCCGCAACTGGCGCGCAGTCTGTGCAGGCCCGCGGCCATCGCCGCGACGTCGCCGTCCCGTGCGGCGGCGACGATCAGCGCGCGCGCCTGCGGAAGCTCGTCGAGGAACAGGCGGCGCAGGCCCGTCACGTGGGCGCCATTGAAGTTCATCGCACGCGCCGCGGCATCCTCGTCCCACAGCGGCAGTTCGCCATCGGTCGCGATGACCGCAGTCGAGGCGGACACCACCGTCGAACCCAGCGCGCATTGCACCGCTGCCTGCAGCACGGCGGGGGCGAGCGGCTTCACCAGCACCTGGGCAAAGCCGTTCGCCACCAGTTCACCCGGCAGCGCCGGTTCGGTCGAGGCGGTATGGGCCAATGCCGGCACGCCAGGATGCCGTGCCCGCAGTTCGGCGAGCAGGTCGCTGCCGCGGCCGTCGGGCAGCTGCGCGTCAACCAGCCACAGGTCGTAGGAATGCGCATCGGCCAGCGCGCGGGCCGCTGCGATGCTGTCGGCGCAATCGACCTCGGCCGGGAGCTCGCGCACGATGGTGGCGAGGTACAGCCGGGTGGTCGGGTCGTCCTCGACCAGCAGCACGCGCGGGCGGTTCGCAGGTGGGTTGCCATCTGCGCGCGGAGGTTGGAGTTGCTTTTTCATCGCCTGCATCCGTGCGCTGGTTATGCTGCCGCCATGTTGCGCCCGATCTTAACCCTGCTGCTGTCGTGCACGCTCTGGCTGGCCGCCGGCGGTGCGCAGGCGCGCACGGCGACGGCGAAGATCGCGCGGGTCAGCACCGCAGTGGCCACGCTGGAGCGCGTCAGCGTGCAGCTGACCTGGCCGCAGGATGCAGCGCAGGGCCAGTTGCGGCTGCGGGCCGAGCGCGTGGAGGCGCCGGAACTTGGCTACCGCTTCCGCAATCTTGACTGGCGTTGCCCGCTTCGGCGCGACGGCCACGGCGGTTGGCTCTGCGAGGGCCCACTGCGAGGCGGCCGTGGCGCACCGCTGCAGTTGTCGGTCGCGCTCGGCACGGCGACCACCGATGCCGTGCTCGGTCGCGGTCCGGCACGTATCGCGCTGCATCGGAGCGCCGCGGCACCCGACGCGACCCGACTCGACCTCACCCAGGTGCCGCTGGCATGGACCCAGGCGCTGCTGAGCCAGGCCTGGAGCGCTGCCGGCATTACCGGCGGGAGGCTCGATAGCCGGCTTACGATCACCGCGCCACCCGGCCGGCCGCTGCGCATCGCCGGGCCACTGGACCTCAGCGATGCCGCGTTCGATACCGCGGACGGCAGCATCGCCGCGGAAGGGCTGGGGGCGAAACTTGCGATCGACGCGCAACTGGGCGACGACGACAGCGTGGTGGTCGACGGTGCGCTGCATGGTGGCGAGTTGCTGTTCGGGCGCACCTACGTCTCGTTGCAGCAGCGCATGGTCGCGTTGCGGGTCGAGGCGAACCGGAAGGGAACCCAGCCCTGGCAGTTGCCACGTGTCGCGTGGAACGACCCCGGCATCCTTTCGGTGGCCGGCAGCGTTGCCCTGGGACCGGATGCCGGCGTGGATTCGCTCGATTTGCGCCTGCACAGCCCTGACCTCACTGCGTTGCGCGACGGCTACCTGTCGGGCTGGCTCGGAACGGCCGGCATGGGAGACCTGGAACTCGATGGTGCCGCGGACGCGGTGGTGAGCGTGCGCGGCGGTGCCATGGCCGAGGCGATGCTGCGCCTGCACGACGCCACGTTCCACGATCCGCGCGAGCGCTTCGGTTTCACCGGGCTCGATGGCGACCTGCGCTTCTCGTCTTCCACGTCCGTCGCCAGCGAGCTGCGCTGGAGCGGCGGTGTGCTGTATGGCCTGCCGTTCGGCGCCGCGCGGATGCCGTTCGACAGCGCCGATGGCGTGCTGCACCTGCGCGAACCATTGAGCCTGCCGATCCTTGGTGGTCGCGCGCGCCTGCGCCAGCTCGCGATCCGTCCGCCGGCCGCGGGGGAGACGCTCGATATCCGCTTTGGACTCGCGCTCGACCAGCTCGACGTGGCGCGGCTGTCGGCGGCGCTGGGCTGGCCCGCGTTCACCGGCGAACTCAGCGGCGACATCCCCGAAGCGCGTTACGCCAATGATCGTCTCGATTTCGACGGCGGCCTGGCGATGCAGTTGTTCGGCGGCAGTGTGGTAGTGAGCGCACTGGCGATGGAGCGGCCATTCGGCACGGCGCCCACGTTGTCGGCCGACATCGTGCTCGACGACATCGGCCTGGAGGCATTGACCGGGGCGTTCGACTTCGGCGGCATCACCGGCGCGCTGGATGGGCGCATCGACGGGCTGCGCCTGGTCGACTGGCAGCCGGTGGCGTTCGACGCGCAGTTGCGCACGGACAGGAAGCGCGGCGTGCGCCAGCGCATCAGCCAGCGCGCGGTGCAGGACCTGTCGAGCGTCGGCGATGCCTCGTTCGTGACCAGCCTGCAGGCGCAGTTGCTGGGCATCTTCGATGATTTTGGCTATTCGCGGATCGGCATTGGTTGCCGCCTGCGCGACGAGGTGTGCGAAATGAGCGGGCTGGGTTCAGCGGGCAGGGGCTTTACTATCGTCCGTGGCTCGGGGCTGCCGCGGCTCACCGTGGTCGGCTTCAACCGGCGGGTCGACTGGCCAACGCTGGTCGAGCGCCTGACAGCGGTCGGCAGTGGTGATGTCAAGCCGGTGGTCGACTAGGTTTTTTCAGCGTCACACAAACAGGAGAACAGGATGCGTCGTTGGATGGGTGTTCCGGTCGCTGCCGTGCTGGTCACGGCCTGCGTCACGATCAACGTGTATTTCCCCGCCGCCGAGGCCCGGGAAGCAGCCAAGGAATTCGTCGAGAAGGTCATCGGCGATGAAGCGCCTGCTGCGGACGAGCAGGGCGCGTCGTTGACCCCCGCCTCGTCGTCGTACGCACAGCTGGCCTCGCGCATCGACTGGCTGTCGCTGGTCGGCATCGGCAGCGCGCATGCGCAGTCGCAGCCCGACATCACCCTGAAGACGCCGGCGATCCAGGCGATCCAGGCGCGCATGGCAGCCCGTTTCGATGCGCAGTTGCGTGCCGGCTTCGATGCCGGCGCGCTCGGGTTCGCCGCCGACGGCACCATCGTCGTGCGCGATGCCAGCAAGCTGGCGCTCAAGGACCGCGTCGCGATCAACCAGGCAGTCGCCGACGACAACCGCGATCGCAAGGCGGTCTATCGCGAGGTGGCGGTAGCCAATGGCCATCCCGAATGGGAATCGCAGATCCGCGACGTGTTCGCGCGCCAGTGGGTCGCCAGCGCGCGACCCGGCTGGTGGTACCAGAGCGGCGGCAGCTGGAAACAGAAGTAGGGTCGCCTCGGCGGGGAGATGAACGGGTGCCCGCGGCCGGGCGCCCGGTCTCCCGGGCTGGACTTACCGGTACAACGGCCCGCTTCGGCGGGCCGTTGCCGTTCGGCGCGCGCGGGTGCATCTGCGACAATGCGCGGTCCGCCCCAACCGCATGATTCCGTGGCCCGTACCCGTAACCGCAACCGCGTCGACCAGACCCCGTTTGAAGCCCAGATCACCGGCCTGACCCACGACGGGCGTGGCGTCGCCCGCCGCGCCGATGGCAAGGCGGTGTTCG
>DATHRJ010000311.1:0-2828 GCA_035465455.1 Lysobacter sp. | reverse complement strand
CCGGGCCCGGCCTTGCCCGCATGCGCATCGATGCGCTCGCAGTACGCCAGCAGCACGGTCGCGCCGGTGCGCGCGGCGAGGCGGCCGAGCAGCGGCATCGTCAGCGCCGGCAGGCCGAAGAACGGCGCGAACTCGCCATCGCCCTGCTTGGGCTGCTGGTCGGGCAGGATCCCGACCACGCCGCCGGCCTCCAGGTGCTTGAACAACTGCCGCACCGCGGCGCGCTGGGCGCGGATCTGGGTCACCCGGCCCGCGTCCCCGGAGCCGCTGGCGCGCACCCGGTTGAGGAACGCCTCGCCGATCGGCGAATCCGGCGGCGCGTACAGGATCGCCAGCGGCGTGCGCGCGGCCAGCCACTGGTTCAGCAGCTCCCAGTTGCCGTAGTGGGGCGCGGCGATGATCACCCCGCGACCGGCGGCGATGGCCGCATCCAGGTAGGCGATGCCGTGGTGTTCGCGGATCAGGCGCAGGTTCTCTTCGTGCGGCCGGGTCCACAGCCGCAGGGTCTCCACGGCCTGGCGCGCGGCGCCGCGCACCACCGCGTGATGCAGCTGCGCGCGCTGGCCGGGCAGCAGCTCCGGGTAGGCGAGCTCCAGGTTGCGCCGCGCGACCTTGCTCGCGCGCGAGTCGCGCCGCAGCATCCGCGCAGCGGCCGCGTCGGCCAGCCGCTGCAGCCAGCGCCACGGCAGGCGCATCAGCGCGGCGGCAAGCGCATACAGCATGCGGGCGAGCAGATCGGTCATCGGCGCGAGTGTAGCCGTTGGCGTTGCGGCCTCCGCTCGCCACCGGCAACCGCGCGGTGCTTGCAAGGCGCTGCGGCATCGTCGATAAGGCAGCGACCGGATGCGCCGGCGCCATTGTCGAGGTCAACCTCGTGCTCGCCCTGATCCAGCGTGTCACCGAAGCCACCGTGCGGGTCGACCAGCAGATCGTCGGCGCGATCGGGCCGGGCCTGCTCGCGCTGGTCGCGGTGCAACCCGGCGACGGCGACGCGCAGGTGACGCGCATGGCCGAGCGCCTGCTGGGCTACCGCGTGTTCGCCGATGCCGACGGGCGGATGAACCTGGGCCTGTCCGACACCGGCGGCGGCCTGCTGCTGGTCAGCCAGTTCACCCTGGCCGCCGACACCGGCAGCGGCAACCGCCCGGGTTTCAGCACCGCCGCACCGCCGGAGCTGGCTGAACCCGTGTTCAACCGCTTGCTGGAAACCTGCCGCGCCCGGCACCGCGCCGGGGTGGAAAGCGGGCGCTTTGGTGCCCATATGTTGGTGAGCCTGGTCAACGACGGCCCGGTGACGTTCCTGCTGCGGGCCTGAAGCGACGCAAATGCCCGCCCGGCAAGGACTTTTCTCCGATCTTTAGCCTGCGCGCGCCCCCGGCGCTGGTATAATGGTCGGTTCCCACCCCTCATTACAGTGGTTGCGCAGCCCTATGGCCATCGAACGTCAGGCCCCACAGTCCGACATCAAGCAGCTGATCAGCAAGGGCCTGGAGCAGGGTTACCTGACCTATGCCGAGGTCAACGATCACCTCCCCAACGACATCGTCGACCCGGAGCAGATCGAAGACATCATCAGCATGATCAACGGCATGGGCATCCAGGTCCATGAAGTGGCGCCCGATGCCGACACCCTGTCGCTGGGCGACAGCAGCACCTCCGGCCGCGACGTCGACGAGAGCGCCGCCGAGGAAGCCGCCGCCGCGCTGACCGGGCTGGACGCCGAGGGTGGCCGCACCACCGACCCGGTGCGCATGTACATGCGCGAGATGGGCACGGTCGAACTGCTGACCCGCGAAGGCGAGATCTCGATCGCCAAGCGCATCGAGGAAGGCCTCAACCAGGTCCAGGCCTCGCTGGCGCTGTTCCCGTCCACGATCAAGATCGTGCTGGACGACTACGCGCTGCACCAGGCCGGCAAGAAGCGCCTGGCCGAGGTGCTGGTCGGCTTCCTGGACCTGCTCGACGAGCCGGCGCCCGCGCCCGCGCCGGTCGTGGCCAGCGAAGCGGAGGAAAGCGATGACGACAGCGACGACGACAGCGACGACGAAGCCGTCGAGGAAGGCCCGACCGGGCCGGATCCGGTCGAGGTCGAGACCCGCTTCAACTCGCTGATCTCCGACTATGCCAAGTTCGAGAAGGCCTACGCCAAGTACGGCGCCGACCACAAGACCGTGGTCAAGCTGCGCGAGGACATGGCCGCGGTGTTCGTCAACCTCAAGCTGCCGCTGCCGCTGACCGACCGCCTGGTGCGCAACCTGCGCGAGACGATGGCCGACCTCAAGCGCCACGAACGCCGCATCCTGGAACTGTCCACGCGCGTGGCGAAGATGCCGCGCAAGGACTTCATCCGCTCGTGGGACGGCAACCAGACCAACCTGGAATGGGTCGACGAGCTGCTCAAGCGCAAGCAGAAGTGGTCCTCGGGCCTGCGCGACGTCAAGGACCTGATCATCGCCGAGCAGCAGGCGACCATCGCCACCGTTGAGGCGATGCAGATCACCCTGGCCGACCTCAAGGAAATCAGCCGCACCATGGCCTATGGCGAGGCGCGCGCGCGCAAGGCCAAGAAGGAAATGGTCGAGGCCAACCTGCGCCTGGTGATCTCGATCGCCAAGAAGTACACCAACCGCGGCCTGCAGTTCCTGGACCTGATCCAGGAGGGCAACATCGGCCTGATGAAAGCGGTCGACAAGTTCGAGTACCGCCGCGGCTACAAGTTCTCGACCTACGCCACGTGGTGGATCCGCCAGGCGATCACCCGCTCGATCGCCGACCAGGCGCGCACCATCCGCATCCCGGTGCACATGATCGAGACGATCAACAAGCTC
>DATHRJ010000310.1:0-2208 GCA_035465455.1 Lysobacter sp. | reverse complement strand
GGCACACTTCACGTACACGACAGGTATCCTCGTTGGGTCTGGCAACAACGGGAAGCCCGCATGCTGCGTTACGCCCTGTTTGCAATCAGTGTCGCGCTTGCGTTGGGTGCACTGTCGATGTCGTTCCTGGATCGCGACTGGATCTGGGCGGCACTGGTATTCGGTGCACTGTCGGTGGTGGGAATACTCGACCTGCTGCAGACCCGCAGCACGTTGCGGCGCAACTACCCGATCCTCGCGCACTTCCGCTATGGCCTGGAATCGATCGGCCCGGAGATGCGCCAGTATTTCATCCAGGCCGACACCGCCGAGGTGCCGTTCTCGCGCCAGCAGCGCGCGCTGGTCTACCAGCGCGCCAAGTCCGTCAACGACACCCGCCCGTTCGGCACGCTGCACGACGTGTACGGCGTCGACTACGAATGGATCAACCACTCGCTGCTGCCCGCGCCGCATCGCGACCACGACTTCCGGGTGGTGGTGGGCGAGCGCAGCGCGCAGCCGTACTCGGCGAGCGTGTTCAACGTCTCGGCGATGAGCTTCGGCTCGTTGTCGGCCAACGCGATCCGCGCATTGAACAAGGGCGCCAGCCTCGGCGGCTTCTACCACGACACCGGCGAAGGTTCGATTTCCCCGTACCACCGCGAGCACGGCGGGGATCTCGTCTGGGAGATCGGCTCTGGCTACTTCGGTTGTCGCAACGACGACGGTACTTTCAGTGAGGAGCGCTTTGCCGCCAATGCGCAAGATCCTCAGGTCAGGATGATCGAGATCAAGCTGTCGCAGGGCGCCAAGCCCGGCCACGGCGGGCTGCTGCCGGCGCCCAAGGTGACCCTCGAGATCGCCGCTGTGCGCGGCGTCCTGCCATGGGTCGACTGCGTGTCGCCGGCACAGCACAGTGCATTCGGCACGCCGGTCGAACTGCTGCAGTTCGTCGCGCGCCTGCGCGAGTTGTCGGGCGGCAAGCCGACCGGCTTCAAGCTGGCGATCGGCCACCCCTGGGAGTGGTTCAGCATTGCCAAGGCCATGCACGAGACCCGGATACTGCCGGACTTCATCGTGGTGGATGGCGCCGAGGGCGGCACCGGCGCGGCACCGGCGGAGTTCATCGACCATGTCGGCCTGCCGATGCACGAGGCGCTGATGCTGGTACACAACACCCTGGTCGGGGTCGACCTGCGCGACGACGTCCGCATTGGTGCGGCGGGACGCATCACCAGCGCGTTCGACATCGCGCGAACCTTGGCGATGGGGGCGGACTGGTGCAACTCCGGGCGCGGTTTCATGTTCGCCGTCGGTTGCATCCAGGCACAGACCTGCCACACCAATCGTTGTCCCACCGGCGTGGCCACGCAGGATCCAAAACGTTGGCGCGGACTGGACGTGGCGGACAAGTCGGTGCGCGTACAGCAGTTCCACGACAACACCCTGCGCGCGCTGCGCGATTTGCTCTGCGCGGCCGGCCTGGAGGACCCGTGCGAGCTAGGTCCCGAGCACATCCTGCGCCGCGTGACGCCAACGGAGATCCGCTCGCTCGCCGCGCTGTACCGGTTCCTGCGGCCGGGCGATCTCATCGGCAAGGTGCCGGACCACGCGGTGTTCCAGGCGTTCTGGGCACAGGCACGCAGCGACTCGTTCGTGCCTCCGGAGCGGGTGCGGGCAATGCGCGCCAGCAAATCGCACTAACGGAGCACTGCGTCAGCCGGATGACGCCTCGTCGTCCAGCAGATCGAGCACGCGCTCCGGTGGTCGTCCGACCACCGCGCGGCCCGCGTGCACGAAGATCGGGCGCTCGATCAGCCGCGGGTGCTGCGCCATCGCCGCGATGAGTTCGTCATCCGAGGATGCGTCGCTCAGTTGAAGCGCGGAGTACTCCGTTTCGCCCTGTCGCAGCAGATCGTGTGCGCTGGCGCCCGTCATCGATGCCAGCCGGCGAAGCTCGGCGGCGGTGGGAGGCGCATCGAGGTAGGCGACGATGCGCGGCTCGATGCCTCGTTCCCGCAGCAGTTCAAGCGCTGCTCGCGATTTGGAGCAGCGCGGGTTGTGGTAGAGGCGAGTGTCGGTATCCATGGTTCTCCGATGACTTGATTAGCACTGCCAGTGCAAACGAAAACAGATGGAAACCGGGCCCGGCAGTTTTGACTTTGCATCATGGACACTACCGTAGAAAGCCCCGTGCTGTGGCGTGCTGGTGGCGCGCACGCCGCGCAT
>DATHRJ010000309.1:0-4408 GCA_035465455.1 Lysobacter sp. | reverse complement strand
GCGCGCGGTGATCTCGTACCACAGCACGCTGGCGTCGTCGCGACCCTGCGCCGGCTCGGCCGCACCTTCGTCGATCTCGGTGAAATCCTGCGCGTACTCGTCGTCGTCCGCGACCGGCGGGGCGACTGCCGCCGCATCGCCGCGCCAGCGCAGCAGGCGCATCGCCGACTCCTTCGCCCGCGCGGTGCAGCTGTCGAAACCGGGCGCGGCTTCGCGCAACGGCAGCAACGCGGCATGCAGTTGCTGCAGGGCGACCACCAACAGGTCGATCGCGTCCTCGACCGCCGGCAAGTCCGCGGCGCGGCGACGGGTACCGCGCACCGGCAGTTCGTCCATCGCCAGGCGCAGGTTGCGCACGGCGTGTTCCAGTTCGCGCGCCGGCGCCTGCAGCGTGGCCAGCGCACTGGGCACATTCTTGCACTCGGCCAGCGCATCGCGCGCCACCTCCACCAGGGGCCGGGCGCTGACCACCTCGCCGAAAAACTGCGCGGCCAGGTCCGGCAACTGGTGCGCCTCATCGACCACGAACGCCTGGGCGCCCGGGAGTATCTCGCCGAAGCCTTCGGCCTTGAGCGCGAGATCGGCCAGCAGCAGGTGATGGTTGACCACGACCAGGTCCGCCGCCTGCGCGCGCTGGCGCGCCTGGACCACGAAGCATTCGGAGAAGAACGGGCACTCGCTGCCCAGGCAGTTCTCCGCGGTGCTGGTGACCATCGGCACCAGCGGCGAGTCGTCGGGCAGCGCTTCCAGTTCGGCCAGGTCGCCCATGCGGGTGCGCCCGGCCCACGCGACGATGCGCTGGAACTGCGCGGCGATCTCGCGGCTGCCGAAGCGCGGCTCGCCCTTGGCCTGCTGCAGGCGGTAGTGACACAGGTAGTTGGACCGGCCCTTGAGCAGTGCGGTCTTCAGGCCGATACCCAGGGCGTCGCGCACGCGTGGCAGGTCGCGGTGATAGAGCTGGTCCTGCAGCGCACGGGTGCCGGTGGAGATGATCGTCTTCTTGCCCGAGAGGATCGCCGGAACCAGGTACGCAAACGTCTTGCCGGTGCCGGTGCCGGCCTCGGCCAGCAGCGTGCCGCGGCTGTCGAACGCATCGGCGATCGCGGCCGCGAGATCCTGCTGCGCCGGACGCGGCGCGAACGCGGCGATGTTGCGGGCCAGGTCGCCGCCTTCGACCAACGCCGCGCGACTGGCCCCACTCAAGCGGCTGGCGCTCATCGCGACCTCAGAACCGCTGCGGTGCGGACACGGTGCAGGCTTCGCGCGCCTGTTTCGCCGCGGCGGCATCGGCTCGTGCCTGTTGCGCGGCGAGCACGGTGGCTTGGCCCTGTGCGACCGCATTGCCCCGCGAGCGCGTGGCGGGCGGCACCGACGCCAGCGCCAGGCGTGCCTGGGCCACCTGTTCGACCACGGCCCAGTGCCGCCGGCACAACGGACCGACGCCGCTGCCCGATGCGTACGCTCTGCGCGCCAACCGCTCGGCCTCATCGAACTGCCACAGCAGCACCGCCGCCTCGGCCGCTTCCTGCATCACCGCGGGATCCTGCGGGTTCGCCGCCAGCGCCTGTTGCAGCAACTCGGCGGCATCCGGGTAACGACCTTGCGCCTCCAGTGCAGCCGCTTGCTGGCGCAGATCCTCGACCTGCGAATCGCGCAGCGGCTGCACGTCCAGTTCGGCGGCGCTGCCGGCGGCGGCGGCGCGGATGCTCGCGACCATCTGCTGCGGGGTGACGCCGTTGGGCAGCGCTGCGGGCGTCGAGGGCGGCGCCACCGGCAGCATCGCGCATGCCGCGACCGCGCCAGCCAGTGCTGCCGCGATCACGCACTGCGCGGGCCCGCGCTTGCCGCTCATTGCCGATACTCCGGTTCCGGCGGCAGCCGCTTGGCCGGGTCGGACTCGCGTGCCGCATCCTCCACCGGTTGGTCGTCTTCGCGCTCGCCAAAGCCGAACCATTCACGCCAGCCGCGACGCTCATCCTCCGGCTCGGGTTCCGGTCGTGGCATCGGACATGGGGCGTAACGCGGGGCATAGCCGGCGACGAACGCGAACCGGCGCGCGCCGGCGCAGCCCGGATCGGTGGTGTTGGAGTTGATCACCCACTGCCAATCCAGGCCTTCGTCACCGACCCGCAATGGCGCGCTGGGCAGGCGCGAGAACAGCGATGACCACACGCGCATGCCGCCGGTCGCGCCGTACAGTCCGGTCGACTTGTTCTGGTCGTTGCCGACCCAGACCACCGCGAGGTGGTCGCCGGTGTAGCCGGCAAACCAGCTGTCGCGGCTGTCGTTGCTGGTGCCGGTCTTGCCCGCCGGCGACAAACGGCCGAGGCCGTCGGCGACCAACTGGCGCGCGGTGCCGCTGGTGACCGCATCCTGCAGCGCGATCGTGACCAGCCGCGCGGCGATTGCGTCGCCTTCCTGGGCCGGCGCGGGATCGCTGTCGTAGCGGTTGACGGTGCGACCCTGCGAATCGATCACGCCGCGCACCGCGTGCAGCGGCTGGATCTCGCCGCCGGACGCCAGGAACTGGTACAGCTGCGCCATCGCGTACGGACTCTGGTCCACCGCGCCCAGGATCAGCGACGGATGCCGGTTGGTCTCGATCCCGGACAGCGTGCGCACGAGGTCGGCGATGCGTTCGGGCGCCACCTTCATGCCGACCCGCACCGTGGACTGGTTGTAGGAGCGCGACAGCGCGTCGATCAGCCGCACCGTGCCGTGGCTGCGGCTGTCGGAGTTGGCGGGGGTCCAGCGCTTGCCACTGCCCAGGGTCACCGCGACCGGGGAATCGTCGACCCAACTGGCGAGCGACCACTCACCGGGTTGCGCGAGCGCCAGCAGGTACACGAACGGCTTGAGCAGCGAACCCACCGGGCGCTGCGCCTCGACCGCGCGATTGAACCCGTGCACGCCGAAATTGCGGCTGCCTACCACCGCGACCACGTCGCCGTTGTGCACGTCGGTGACCACCATGCCGGCCTCGAGCGCCGGCCGCTTCTTCGCGTCGAGGCTGCCCAGGGTCTTGGCCACCGCGCCTTCGGCGTAAGCCTGCGCCGAGGGCGCCATGCCGGTCATGACGCTGAGTCCTGCGCCCGCCGAGGCATCGGCCGGGTAGTCGCGCGCCAGCTGGCGGCGCACCAGGTCGACATAGGCGGGGAAGCGGTTGGCGGCGACGCTGCCGGGGTTCCTGGTCACGCCCAGCGGCGCCTTGACCGCGCGCTGGTATTCGACGCTGTCGATCAGCTCGCTCTCGTGCATCTTCTCGAGCACGAAGTTGCGCCGTTCGGTCGCACGCTCCGGGTGGCGGCGCGGGTCGTAGTACGACGGGCCGCGCACCATGCCGATCAGCAACGCGATCTGTTCGGTGCTGATGTCCGCCAGGTCGCGGCCGAACCAGAACTCCGAGGCCGCGGCGACGCCATGGATCGCCTGCGCGCCGCGCTGGCCGAGGTAGACCTGGTTGAAATAGGTCTCCAGGATGCTGCGCTTGTCGTAGCGCGCCTCGATCAGCATCGCGTAGATGATTTCGTTGAACTTGCGCGACCAGGTCTGCTCGCGGCCGATGCCGAGCAGCCCGCTGCGCGCGAGTTGCTGGGTCAGGGTACTCGCACCCTGGCGCGCCTCGCCCGAGCGCAGGTTGACCCATGCCGCGCGCGCCATGCCGCTGACGTCGATGCCGTGGTGATGGGCGAAATCGCGGTCCTCCACCGCCTGCAGCCCGGTGACCAGCAACTCGGGCACCTCCCGGATCTGCACCAGGCGACGTTCTTCCTGCTGCTGCCCGTACAGCGTGGCGATGCGCGCCGGGTCCAGCCGCGCCGACTTCAGTGCCTGCTTGGCGCCCGCCTCGCGCACGCTGGCGACCTTGCCGCCGGACAGCCTGACCTCGAGGCGACGCGGCGCCACCGCACCGTCGACGTCGTTGAAGCCACGACTGGAAATCGCCCAGCGGCCGCCGTCGCGCACATAACTGCCCGGGCGCGCCCCGGTGCCGTCGTCGCGATACCCCGCCGCGTCGAGCTCGGTCTTCAACGTCGCTGCATCCAGCGCCAGTCCGGGCGCCAGTTCCAGCGGCCGGCCATAGACCCGGGTCGGGATCTGCCAGCGCAACTGGTCGAAACGCTGGCCGACCTCGTGGTTCAGGTACAGCGCGTAAGGCACCAGGAAACCGAGCCCCAGCGCCACCGCAGCGAGCGACCAGATGAGCAGGCGGCGACGCCACTGCGCCAGGCGATCGGTGGAACTGCTGGCGTCTTCGTCGTCTTCGTAATCGATTCGGGCCACGGCGTGGGACAATGACAGGGCTCGGCCCTCGTAGCCCATGAGTCTAGCGCAGCCCACACGGCGTTCCGCGCGGCGCCGAGCGGTTCGGGTTACGCCGGAGTTCAGCACGGCGCTGGCGCTGGGA
>DATHRJ010000308.1:0-2985 GCA_035465455.1 Lysobacter sp. | reverse complement strand
AGACAGCATCGAGGAAGAGCGCCGCCTGATGTACGTCGGCCTCACCCGGGCCGAGCGCCGCCTGTACATCAGCTACGCCCGCCGCCGGCGCCGCGCCGGCGAAGTGGTCGAGACCACGCCCAGCCGCTTCCTCGAGGAACTGCCCGAAGACGCCATCCGCTGGCCGGCCCGCCACGGCAGCGACGAGACTTCGTCCGAGGACGCTATGGACAATATTGCGGCGCTGAAGGCCATGCTCGAGGGGTAGTTGCAAAGCACTCATGCCCCCAAAGCCAGAAGGCGCTATGATGCCAAGCCATGGTCAATAATTTGATCAAGCTCGTAGTAATGGCAAGCGCGATGCTGGCGCTAGCCGGCTGCGACGCCGGCGAACCATTTGTTGTGGTCAAGGGCGAGCGCTTTATCGTCGAGATTGCCGCCGATGAGGCCACGCGCGCGCAGGGCCTGATGTTTCGCGACGAGATGGCTGATGATCGGGGCATGTTTTTCATCTTTCCGGACCAGCGGCCGCGCTCGTTCTGGATGAAGAACACCCGTATTCCGCTCGACATCCTGTACTTCGACGCCGATCGCCGGCTGGTGTCGCAACAGCGCGACGTACCTCCGTGCTCGCTTGGAGATCGCTGCCCGCCCTATCCGAGCGCGGCCCCGGCGCGGTTCGTGCTGGAACTGAATGCGGGCGAGGCGGCTCGGCTCGCGCTGAAAGACGGCACCGAACTGATGCTCGGCCCTGGAATTGCGGTTCCGGCACCGCAGGACTGAAACCTGCCCCGGACGCTTTCGCAGACTTAGAGTTCCATCATCTCGAAGTCGTCCTTGGTCACCCCGCAATCCGGGCACGTCCAGCTGTCGGGCACGTCGTCCCAGCGGGTGCCCGGGGCAATGCCTTCTTCCGGCAGGCCCCGGGCCTCGTCGTAGATGAATCCGCAGACGACACACATCCAGGTGCGATAGGCGGTGATCGTGGCGGTTTCGGACATGGGCGGATAATGGGGAAATTGCGGAAGCGCCATTGTCCCATTGCGCCCGCGCTGACGGAAGTTGCCGCATGAACACCCGCTGGCCCGGCAGGGGCCTGTACGCGATCACCGAGGATGAATCGGACACGCAGCGCCTGCTCGCCCGGACCGGGCTGGTACTGGAGGCGGGCGCCGCCTGGCTGCAATATCGCAACAAGGCCGCCGACGTCCGGCTGCGCGATCAACAGGCGCGCGCGCTGCAGCCTTTGTGCCGCAGGTACGGCGTGCCGCTGATCATCAATGATGACTGGCAACTTGCCGCGGCGATCGGCGCCGATGGCGCGCACCTGGGCAGCGCCGATGGCGAACTGGATGCTGCGCGCGAAGCCATGGGACCCGCCGCGCTGCTGGGCGCGTCGTGCTACGACGATCCGGCGCTGGCGCAACGTGCCGTGGCTTGCGGCGCCGATTACGTCGCCTTCGGCGCGTTCTTCCCCTCGCCGACCAAGCCGCATGCGCGGCGCGCGACCGCGGACCTGCTCACCGCAGCGGCGAGCCTGGGCGTGCCGCGGGTGGCCATCGGCGGGATCACGCCGGACAATGCCCTGCCGCTGCTCGCAGCCGGCGCCGACCTGATCGCGGTGATCTCGGGCGTGTTCGGTGCGACCGATCCCGCGCAAGCCACCCGCGACTACCTTTCCTGCTTCGACACCAACGGCCACCCTGACCATGAATAACGCCCGCTCGCATGCCCTGTTCGCCCGCGCCTCCGAGCTGCTGCCCGGCGGGGTGAATTCACCGGTGCGTGCATTCAAGTCGGTCGGGGGCGAGCCGTTCTTCGCCCAGCGTGCGGAAGGCGCCTGCCTGTTCGACGTCGACGGCAACCGCTACATCGACTACGTCGGCTCGTGGGGGCCGATGATCGCCGGGCACGCGCATCCGCATGTGCTGGAGGCGGTCGCGCGCACCATGCGCGACGGGCTCAGCTTCGGCGTGCCCAACGCGCTGGAAGTCACCATGGCCGAGGCGATCACCAGGATCGCGCCGAGTTGCGAGATGGTGCGCATGGTCAACTCCGGCACCGAGGCGACGCTGTCGGCGATCCGCGTCGCGCGTGGCGCCACCGGCCGCAACCGGATCGTGAAATTCGAAGGCTGCTACCACGGCCACGGCGACAGTTTCCTGGTCAAGGCCGGCAGCGGCGCGCTGACCCTGGGCCTGCCCAACTCCCCGGGCGTTCCCACCGCGCTGGCCGACCTCACCCTGACCCTGCCGTACAACGATTTCGACGCGGCGACGGCACTGTTCGAAGAAGCCGGAAGCGGGATCGCCGGCCTGATCATCGAGCCGATCGTCGGCAACGCCAACTGCATCCTGCCGCGCGACGGCTACCTTCAGCACCTGCGTGACCTGTGCACACGGCACGGCACCGTGCTGATCTTCGACGAGGTCATGACCGGTTTCCGGGTCGCGCTCGGCGGGGCGCAGCAGCGCTACGGCATCACCCCGGACCTGAGCACGTTCGGCAAGATCATCGGCGGCGGCATGCCGGTGGGCGCGTACGGCGGTCGCCGCGACCTGATGCGCCAGGTGGCACCGAGCGGCCCGATCTACCAGGCCGGCACGCTCAGCGGCAACCCGGTGGCGATGGCCGCCGGGCTGGCCACGCTCGACCTGATCCAGGAACCCGGTTTCCACGCGGCACTGGAGCGCAGCACGCACGCGCTGTGCGACGGCCTGGAAGCGGCCGCGCGCGAGGCCGGGGTCGCGTTCCACACCACGCGCGCGCCCGGCATGTTCGGGCTGTACTTCCGCGAGGGGCCGATCGAGAGCTTCGCCGATGCGATGGGCTCGGACGCGACGCGGTTCGCGCGGTTCTTCCACGCGATGCTCGAGCGCGGCGTGTACCTGGCGCCATCGGCGTTCGAGGCCGGGTTCATTTCCAGCGCCCATGGCGAGGCGGAGATCGGCGCGACCGTCGCAGCAGCGCGCGAGGCTGTCGCCATCGCGAGTGCCTAGGCGGCAC
>DATHRJ010000307.1:0-19963 GCA_035465455.1 Lysobacter sp. | reverse complement strand
GTGCCGCCGGTGATCCGCGACGGCGACCTCGCCCACGGCGACATCACCCACTAAGCCATGAGCCCGATGCCCGAGCCCCGCCATGACGAGATCGCCGCGCGCCGCAAGCGCGCGCGGCGGACCGCGTTGCTGGCCGGCGGGATCGCGGTGGCGGTGTATGTCGCCTTCCTGCTCATGGGCATCCTGGGGGCGCGATGACCACGCCACCGCCGAACACGCCCGATCCACGTCGATCGCGGAAACCGGGCGCCGGGACCGTCAAGATGATCGCGGTCGCGCTGGCCGCGTTCGCGTTTACCTTCAGCCTGGTGCCGCTGTACCGGATCGCGTGCGAGCAGGTGTTCGGCATCCGCCTGGACAACAGCGCGGTCGAGCTGGTCGACAGCGCGCGCGAGCAGTCCACGCGCACGGTCACGGTCGAGTTCGACGGCGGGGTCAACTCCAAGCTGCCGTGGGAGTTCCACCCCAATCAGCTCACCATGCAGGTGCGCCCCGGCGAGCAGTACGAGACGACGTACCTGGCACGCAATGCCAGCGACCGCACCATCGTCGCCAGCGCGGTGCCGTCGGTCGCGCCGGCACGCGCCTCGGGCTACTTCAGCAAGACCGAATGCTTCTGCTTCACCGCGCAGACGCTGGCCGCCGGCGAGGCGCGCGACATGCCGGTGCGCTTCATCGTGGATCCCAACCTGCCCGAAGACATCAAGAAGCTCACGCTGTCCTACACCTTCTTCAAGAACGACGTGCTGACCGCGCAGCAGGCCACGACCACACCTTCGGGTGCGGCGTCCTCGCTGCCGCGATCGGCGCGCTGACCGCCACCGCAACCGTCAACCGAACATAGGAAATCCCGCCATGGCCCAGGCCCACTCGCCGAACGCCGATGTCTACTACGTGCCGCACAGCAGCCGCTGGCCTTTCCTGGGCTCGATCGCGCTGTTCGTGACCATGGTCGGCTTCGCCTCCTGGCTCAACGAGGTCAGCTGGGGCATGTGGACGTTCCTGGTCGGCATCGCGCTGCTGATCGCGGTGCTGTTCGGCTGGTTCGGCGATGTGATCCGCGAATCGCTGCAGGGCAAGTACAACAACCAGGTCGGCACCTCGTTCCGCATGGGCATGGTGTGGTTCATCTTTTCCGAGGTGATGTTCTTCGCCGCGTTCTTCGGTGCGCTGTTCTATGCGCGCCAGTTCGCGTTGCCGTGGCTCAGCGGCATGGGCCACGGCGTGTCCACCAACGAACTGCTGTGGCCGGCGTTCACCGGCGGCTGGCCGACCAGCGGCCCGGCCGCCGTCGGCGGCGCGTTCGAGATCGTGCCGGCGTGGGGCCTGCCGCTGCTCAACACGATCATCCTGCTGAGCTCCGGCGTCACCGTGACCGCGGCGCACCACGCGCTCAAGGCCGGCCACCGCACCCAGTTGCTGGTGTGGCTTGGCGCGACGGTCCTGTTGGGTCTGCTGTTCCTGGGCTTCCAGGCCGAGGAGTACGTCCACGCGTACCACGAGCTCAACCTCACGCTGGGCTCGGGCATCTACGGCTCGACGTTCTTCATGCTCACCGGATTCCACGGCCTGCACGTGACCCTCGGCACGATCATGCTCGCGGTGATCTGGTTCCGCTGCCTCAAGGGCCACTTCGACCGCGACAACCACTTCGCCTTCGAGGCGGTCGCCTGGTACTGGCACTTCGTCGACGTGGTGTGGCTCGGGTTGTTCCTGTTCGTATACGTGCTGTAACGGCCTTCAAACCCCTCCTGCGCTAGCGAGGTCGTGGCGACGCGCGCGTGCGGCCGATCGCAGGCGCGAACCGGGTCCGTGGACCGTGCAACGGGCAGCGGCTCGGTCGTCCACCGCACCCGCCGCGACATCCGGTCCCGGGCGACGCTTCCGGGACCGGGCAAGCAACGACGCGGCTACGGCGCCCGGCCCACTCCGTGCGGCGTGATCCAGCCCATCCAGATCGCCAGCACCAGCATCAGGATCAGCGCCACGGACAGCGCGATACGCCGGGTCAGCGCGTTCACCGAGCGCTTGCTCCCGCTCTTGTCGACCAGCATGTAGTACAGGCCGGCCCCGAGGTTCCAGAGAATGAGAATCAGGAAGCCGACGATCAACAGGGTTTTCATCAACAAGCTCCGCCGCTCAAGCGCCCGATGCGGCGCCAGACCCGGCGCATCGGCCGGCGTGCCCGCATTATCGCAGCCGCGCAGGCCGGCGGCATGAGTCGCGCGCGCAACACGCTGTTTGGCTGGGTGCTGGCGCTCGGGCTGGCCGCGTTGTTCGCAAGCCTGGGCGCCTGGCAGTTGCGCCGCGGCGTCGAGAAGCAGGCGATGCTCGACACCGCCGCGCAGATCACCGGCTCGCGCATCGCGCGGCCGTTGGCGCTGGCAGCCGATCCGGCGCGTACGCGCGGCTACGACTGGGCCGAGGGCACCGGCAGCTTCGACCCGCGCGGACCGCTGTGGCTCGACAACCAGCAGCGCGCCGGCCGCGTCGGCGTGCGCGCTTATCGCATCTTCAACCCGGACACGGGCGCGCCGTTGCTGGTCGATCTCGGCTGGCTGCCGCTGGCCGGCGACCGGGTGATGCCCGCGGTCGAACGTCCCCCGGGCCGCCTGCAACTGCGCGGCCTGCTCGCGCCGCCACCGTCCACCGGCATCGCCCTGGGCAGCGGCCTGGCGCGCAGCGGCGACGGCTGGTTGCTGACCCGCATCGATCTGGACGCGATCACTGCAGCCACCGGTCTGCCCGAACCGCTGGCGCCGCGGGTGCTGCGCCTGGACCCCGCGCTGCCGCTGGGCTACGACCGCGACCTCGTCCTGCTGGCCAACACCCTGCCGCCGGCCAAGCATCGCGGCTATGCGCTGCAGTGGTTCGGGCTCGCGCTGACGGTGCTGGTCACCGCCCTGATCCTCACCTTCCGCAGGCCCCGCCGATGAGCACCGTTCCGCCGCGCAACCCCGACGCGCGCAAGCGCAACCGCACGATGCTGATCGCGCTGTTCGTGATGTTCTTCGGCAGCATGCTGATCGCCGGCCTGCTGCGCTTCTCCGGCTGGCAACCTGCCGGCATGAAGAACCACGGCGAGTTGCTGCAGCCGCCGGCGGACCTGCGCGCCGTGGTGCCGCGCACCACCGATGGCAGCGACTACCCCTGGCAGCCGGAGGCGCGGCTGTGGCGCATCGCGGTGGCGCCACCGGCTGGATGCGATGACGAGTGCGAGCGCCTTGCGCGCGACATCGACAAGGTCTGGCAGTTGTTCGGCAAGGACGCCGACCGCGTCCACGTGCTGTGGCTGTGCCCGGGCTCGAGCGCATGCACCGCGCCACCCGAGGCGCCGGCCGCGGCGATGCGCGTGCTGCAGGCGGACCCGGCACTGCGCGCGGTGCTGCCGGGCGTTGACGATCCGCGAGGCGTACCGGTCTACGTGATCGATCCCAATGGCTTCGTGATTCTGCGTTACCCTCCCGGCTTCGATCTGGGTGGGCTGCGCACCGATCTGGCCAGGCTGCTGAAACTGATGTGATCGCGCCGCGCCATGCGCATCCCGCGCACCGGCCGCCCCCGAAGTCCTCGAGTCCCGCATGCCCCCATCTCCATCGTTCCCCCTGCCCAAGCCGCTCGTCGCGCGGCCGGCCCGGCATTTCCACCGCCTCGCGTGGCTGGCCGTTGCGTTGGCGCTGGGGGTGATCGTGTTCGGGGCATTCGTGCGCCTGTCCGATGCCGGCCTCAGCTGCCCCGACTGGCCGACCTGCTACGGCCGCGCCGCGTGGCCGACGCTGGGCAACCCAGCCGACGATCACGCCGCGACCGCGATCCGCCCGGTCGAGGTGCACAAGGCCTGGCGCGAGCAGCTTCACCGCATGATCGCCGGTGCACTCGGGGTGCTGGTGCTGGTGCTGGCATTGCTCGCGGTGCGCAAGCGCCGTTTCGGCATCGCGCAGGTTTTGGCCGCGGCCGCGCTGGTCGCGATCGCCATCCCGCTGTACATGCAGGCGCACTACGTCGCCGCCTCGGCGCTGGCGCTGCTGGCCGAGGCGATGCTGCTGTTGTGTGCACTGCGCTGGAGCAACGTGGACCTGGCGCGGGTGGCGACGATCACCCTGGCGGTGATCGTGTTCCAGGCGCTGCTGGGCATGTGGACCGTGACCTGGATGCTCAAGCCGGTGGTGGTGATGGGTCACCTCCTCGGTGGGCTGCTGACGTTCTGCCTGCTGCTGTGGATGGCGTGGCGCGCGACCGGCCTGCCGATCCGGCTGGCCGAGGCGCGCAGCCTGCGCGGATGGGTGGTCGCCGGGCTGGCGCTGCTGGGCGTGCAGATCGCCCTGGGCGGCTGGACCAGCGCCAACTACGCCGCGCTCGCGTGCGGCACCGATTTCCCGACCTGCGTCGGCCTGTGGTGGCCACCGGCCGACTTCCGCGAGGGCTTCGTGCTGTGGCGCGGCATCGGCCCCGACTTCGAGGGCGGCGTGCTCGCGGGGCAGGCGCGCATCGCGATCCAGCTCGCGCACCGGATGATGGCCGTGGTGGTGTTCGGCTATCTGGTGTGGCTCACGCTGCGCCTGCTGCGCACGCCGGGCCTGCGTGGGTGGGCGGCGCTGCTGGGCACGTTCACCCTGGCCCAGGTCGGTCTGGGCATCGCCAATGTCGTGCTCGGCCTGCCGTTGTGGACCGCGGTGCTGCACACCGCCGGCGCGGTGCTGCTGCTGTTCGTGCTGGTCTCGCTGCTGGCGCGCGTGCGCCCGCCGGAGCGGTGATGGCCATGTCCCCCTCGTTGCCGCAAGTGTTCCGCCAGTACTGGTCGCTGACCAAGCCGCGCGTGGTCGCGCTGATCGTGTTCACCGCGGCGATCGGCATGTTCCTGGCCGTGCCCGGACTGCCGCCGCTGCGCGAGTCGGTGCTCGGCTTCCTGGGCATCTGGCTGGCCGCGTCCTCGGCCGCGGCGATCAACCAGCTGCTCGACGCACGGATCGACGCGAAGATGACCCGCACCTCGTGGCGGCCGATCGTGGTCGGCCACATCACGCCGCGGCGCGCGCTCGCGTTCGCGCTGGCGCTGGCCGCGCTGTCGATGCTGATCCTGGTGCTGTGGGTCAATCCGCTGACCGCGGCGCTGACGTTCGCGTCGCTGATCGGCTACGCGGTGATCTACACCGTGTTCCTCAAGCGCGCCACGCCGCAGAACATCGTCATCGGCGGCATCGCCGGCGCCGCGCCGCCGCTGCTGGGCTGGGCCGCGGTGACCGGCATGCAGAACGAGTGGGACTGGGCGCACGCGCTGCTGCTGGTGCTGATCATCTTCGTGTGGACCCCGCCGCATTTCTGGGCGCTGGCGATCTTCCGCCGCGCCGACTACGCGCGGGCCATGGTGCCGATGCTGCCGGTCACCCACGGCGTGGAATACACCCGACTGCAGATCCTGCTGTACACGATCCTGCTGGTGCTGGTGACGTTGCTGCCACGCCTGACCGGGCTGAGCGGCGACTTCTACCTGCTGGGCGCGCTGGTGCTCGGCGGCGGCTTCCTGTGGCATGCCTGGAAGCTGATGGACCCGCCCGACGAGTTGTACGCGATGAAGGTATTCAACTACTCGATCGTGTACCTGATGGCGTTGTTCGCGTTCCTGCTGGTCGACCACTGGCTGCTGCCGTGGCTGCAGCCGGCGTCCGGGTTCGAGTTGCTGCCGGTCAGGTGAGCGTTTTGCGCTCCGGCCTGCGTCCGCCGAAGCGCTGCACTGTTGTTGCCTTCCTCTCCTGCGCTTGCGAAGCGGGCAGGGCAAGGGCGAATGTTGATCTGCCGCTGGTAGACGCAAGCCCGTCGACCGTACCCGCTACCGGTCCAGAGCCTGCCTCGTCGACTACCAGATCAGGTCATCCGGCACCACGAACTGCTTGTAGTAGTCGTCGTCACCTTCCGGGTCGTCGCCGGGGCTGCCGTGATCGAGCACGATCATCGACGCGTCGCGCTCGAGCACTTTCTGCGCCGCCGCGCGCGGCAACAACTCGTAGCCCGCATCGTGCCGCACGATCACCAGCGCACCCTTCGCCAATTGCGCACGCAGCGCCTCATTGACCAGCACGTTGCGGATCTTGCCGGCGTCGGTGAACCCGTAGGCGATCTCGCCCTCGCGCGGCACCTTGTGGCTCTCGACGATCTGCCGCACCTGCGCGCGCAGTTCGGCAGCGCGCGCCTGCGCATTGCGCTGCGCCGACAACGCGCGGTCGCGCTCGGCGCGCTCGGCCTGCAAGCGCTGCGTGTCCACCTGCTCGGCGGACGGGGGCGCCGGTTTCTTCGCATGCCGCTGGCGGTCCTGCTCGCGCACGGTCTCGGCCAGTTTGTGCTTCTTGACCAGGCCGGCCTTGAGTAGTTGATCCTGCAGGGGGTTGCGCATACAAAAGCGACCTGAATACCGCGGAGCAGCGGTATTTCATTGTAGCGCTGCGTCCCGGCGGGCGAGGCGTGGATGGACGCGCCAGACCCGCAGCGCACGTTGAACAGCCACAGGCAACAAACGGCCGTTGCCGCCTCGCAGGGGCAGTAGCGTTTCAGTTGCGTCGGGGGAACCGGCCCGGGATCCCGGCTTAATTGACAGCGTTGTCAATTATCGGGTTTACTACCTTTCGCTCGCAACTCGGCCGCCGGCCTCCTGGCGCTTCAACGGCCCACTGGAACGGCCACGGTCGAGACCGTTGCGTTGCGAGCCGCACTGGTCACCATGGTGGATCCACCGGGCATGCGCAGGGAGCCAACGCTGTGAACATCCACGACACGCTGCTCCTGTTCGGCGCGTCCGGCGACCTGTCGAGGCGATACCTGTTCCCCTCGCTGGTGCACCTGATGCGGGACCGGCTGCTGCCGGAGGGTTTTCGCTTGGTCGCGATCGGGCGCCAGGCATTTGATGAGGAAGGCTTCCGGGACTGGCTGCGCACCGAGTTGGGCAGCCAGTCGGTGCGCAATCGCGAGGCATTGAATGAATTGCTCGCCAGGACGCACTACGTTTCTGTAGACCTCAATGACCCATCGGCAATGTCGTCCTTGCTGTCGAGCTATGCCGACCGACCGTGCGTGAGTTACCTGGCGATTCCGCCAAACCTATTTGTGCCGACCTGCGAAGGTCTGCAGGCAGCCGGACTGCTCGATGCGCCGTCGCGGCTGGTTCTGGAGAAGCCGATAGGTCACGACCTGGCTTCCTCACGCGGGATCAACGCCGCCCTGCGCGGCTTCCTCGACGAGTCGCGGATCTTTCGCATCGACCATTACCTGGGCAAGGCGCCGGTGCAGAACCTGCTGGCCTTGCGCTTCAGCAACACCCTGATGGAGGCGGTCTGGCACAACAAGTGGATCGAGTCGGTGGACATCATGGTGGCCGAGACTGCCGGCGTGGATGGCCGCGAAGGCTATTACGCGCAGTACGGAGCTTTGCGCGACATGGTCCAGAACCACATGCTGCAATTGCTGGCGCTTGTGGCCATGGAGCCGCCCAGTTCGCTCGATGCCGACAGCTTGCGCGACGAAAAGCGCAAGGTGTTGCGGGCGTTGCGGCCGATGGGCGCCGCCGATGCGGCGCGCGACAGCGTGCGTGGCCGGTACCAGTCCGGCGTGGTCGATGGCAGCGCAGTCCCGGGTTTCACCGATCCCAGCGATTGCGAGACCTTCGTTGCCCTGCGTGCGTACATCGATAACTGGCGCTGGGCCGGCGTGCCCTTTCGGCTCGTCACCGGCAAGCGCCTCGCCCAGCGCACGACGGAAGTCGTGGTGTCATTCAAGGCCGTCTCGCACTGGATCTTCGACCGCCCGCCCGCTGACAAGGGGGTGCCCAACCGACTGGTCATGCAACTGCAGCCAGAAGAGAATATCGGCCTTTGCCTGATGGGCAGCCTGGCCGCTCCCGAGTGGGGCGCAACCGAATTGCAGTCGCTCTCGCTGGATCTCTCGATGACCGCCACGCCGCAACGACGCATTGCCTATGAGCGACTGTTGCTCGATGCACTGCATGGCAACCAGGCGCTGTTCGTCACTGGCGATGAAGTGGAAGCGGCGTGGTCGTGGATCGACAGCATCAGCGACGCGTGGCTGACCGCCGGGGTTGCCACCCAGGACTATGCTGCCGGCTCCTGGGGGCCAGCGGAGGCCGCGGACTTTCTTCCGGTGACGGTGCGCGACAAGATGAGCCGGAAAACCAGCCCATGAGCCAGGCCTTCGCGCTGCTTGCCGATATCGGCGGTACCAACGCCCGTTTCGCCCTGGCCAATACCCAGCTGCCGGCGCCGCTGATGGTCGAAAGCGTGCGCCAGTTCGTCGTGGAGGACTTCCGCTCGCTGGCCGATGCCGCCAGGCACTACCTGCAAGGGTTTCCCGAGGAGGCGACGTGCGTCCGCGACGGTGTTTTTGCCGTTGCCGGCCGCATCAACGGCGATGAGGCGCGCATCACCAATCACCCGTGGATCATCTCCCGCGCGGCGACGCAGGCCGACATCGGGCTGCAGGACCTGCGCCTGGTCAATGACTTCGCGGCGCAGGCAATGGCCATCGAGCTGCTCACCGACGACGATCTTGTGGTCATCGGTGGATTGCCCTGGAAGAAGCCCTCGTCACCGAACCGGACCTATGCGGTTCTTGGCCCCGGCACCGGGCTGGGCGTGAGTGCGCTGATCGTGCGCGAGGGAAAACAGTTTGCGCTCGAGACGGAAGGTGGGCACGTATGCTTTGCCGCTGGAAACCCTGAGGAGGCGGCGATCCTTGATCGCCTGTCGCGCCACTACGGACGCGTTTCCGACGAGCGCCTGGTAAGCGGCGGCGGGCTGGTCAACATCTACAGGGCTTTGTGCGAAATCGCCGGTGAATCGCCAAGGGCGATGCGCCCGGAGGACATCACCGAGGGGGCCGCGGAAGGGGACAAGCGATGCGAGCGGGTGCTGCAGATCTTCTGCGCGGTGTTCGGCGCCATTTCGGGTGACTTGACCCTGACCCTGGGCGCCTGGGACGGTGTGTTTCTCACTGGTGGGCTGGTGCCAAAGCTGCTGAAGGAACTGCAACATTCCGCCTTCCGGGCGCGCTTCGAGGCCAAGGGTCGCTTTGCTGCGGAGATGGCCCGGGTGCCGACGATGGCCGTCGTGCATCCGCATCCCGGCTTGCTGGGCGCGGCAGCATTCGCGTTGCAGGATGCGCAGGCGCCGCCCTGCTCTGCCAGGGTGGGGTGATGTCGCACCGGCGTCCAGACGGTGCGTGCCATGCGCCCGAATTCCATTCGCATGAGGGCGAAGCGCAGTGGATTGCGGCGGCGGTCTCCGACATCGCCGCTGCCCTGCAACACGACCTGGATGCAAGCGGACGCGCGCGATTGTTGCTTTCCGGTGGCAGCACCCCGGCGCCGGTCTACGAGGCCCTGGCGCAGCAGTCGCTGGACTGGAGCAGGATCGAGATCGCCCTGGTCGACGAGCGTTGGTTGCCGGCGGGCTCTGCCGACAGCAATGCAACCCTTGTGCGCAACACGCTGCTGAAGGCCGGTGCCTCTGGCGCTCGTTTCGAGGCGATGCTGCTGCCTGGTCGGGAGCTGAGCGAAACGGTGCTGGCGGCGAACGCCAGTTCGTCGCCGGCCAGCGTGGTCGTGCTTGGCATGGGTCCAGACGGCCACACCGCGTCGCTGTTTCCGCAAATGCGCGGGCTCGACGCAGCGCTGCACAGCGCTGCGGATTATGTCGCGGTGGATGCCAGCGGATGTCCCGGCGCCGGGCCGTGGCCGCAGCGCATCAGTATCACCCCCGCCGGGCTGGCAAGGTCTGGCACGCGCGTGCTGCTGGTACGCGGCGAGCACAAGCGCGCGGTATTGCAACAAGCCGGCGCTGGCGATGACCCACATGAGCTTCCCATTCGCATCGCATTGCGTTTGCCGGGAGCACCGCTGCGAATCCACTGGTGCCCGTGATGAAACTTCAAACCCGCCTGATCGATGTCACCGAGCGGATTCGCGAGCGCAGTCGCCGCACCCGGCTCGCGTACCTGCAGGAAATCGAAGCCACGCAACAACAAGGTCCCCTGCGGCACCGCCTGAGCTGCGGGAACCTCGCCCACGCGTTCGCGGCCGCAGGCGACGACAAGCCACGACTCAAGAGCGGCGTCACCGCAAACCTGGGCATCGTCAGCGCCTACAACGACATGCTGTCCGCGCACCAGCCGTTCGAGAATTATCCCGAGTTGATCCGCGCGGTAGCCCGCGCACGGGGTGCCACGGCCCAGGTTGCCGGTGGCGTGCCCGCAATGTGCGATGGCGTCACCCAGGGGCGGGCCGGGATGGAGTTGTCCCTGTTCTCGCGCGACGTCATCGCCCAGGCCACCGCCATCGGACTGAGCCATGACATGTTCGATGCGGCCATCTGCCTGGGGGTCTGCGACAAGATCGTGCCGGGCCTGCTGATCGGCGCACTGGCCTTTGGCCACCTGCCCGTGGTGTTCGCGCCAGCCGGGCCGATGACGCCGGGTTTGTCCAATCGCGAGAAAGCGGCAGTTCGCGAGCGCTTCGCCGCCGGCCTGGCCACCCGCGAGGAACTTCTGGAAGCCGAATCCGCGTCGTATCACGGACCAGGCACCTGCACGTTCTACGGCACCGCCAATTCCAACCAGGTGCTGCTGGAGGCGATGGGCCTGCAGTTGCCGGGCAGCTCGTTCGTCAATCCAGGCACACCGTTGAGGGCAGCGCTGACCGAAGCGGCCGCCTCCCGCGCGCTGGAGATCACCGCGCTCGGCGATGACTACCGCCCTATCGGCCGGCTCGTGGACGAGCGCGCCATCGTCAATGCGATCGTCGCCTTGATCGCCACCGGAGGCTCGACCAACCACACCATCCACTGGATCGCAGTGGCGCGCGCAGCCGGCATCACGTTGACCTGGGACGACATCGACCAGTTGGCGCAGGGCGTGCCTTTACTGGCGCGCATCTATCCCAACGGCGCCGCCGACGTGAACCGGTTTGCCGCAGCCGGTGGCGTGGCGTTCGTGTTCCACGAGCTGATCGGTGCCGGCTGGTTGCATGCCGATTCGCCGACCATCGTCCGTGGCGGCATGCACGCCTACACCACCGAGCCGCGGCTGCTCGACGGTGTTCTGGGCCAGGTCCCCGGCACCCGCGAAAGCGCAGACGATACGGTTGTCCGTCCGGCGGCACGACCGTTCGAAGCCAACGGTGGACTGCGCCTGGTCACCGGCAATCTGGGCCGCGCGATGATCAAGCTGTCGGCCATTGCCCCGGAGCAACGTTTCATCGAAGCCCCCGCCGTCGTCGTCGACAATCCGCAGGCTCTGAACAAGCTGCACGCGGCCGGCGCGTTGCCGCGCGACTTCGTCGCCGTCGTGCGCTTCCAGGGCCCACGCGCCAACGGAATGCCCGAGATGCACAGCCTGACACCGCTGCTTGGCATGCTGCAGAACCAGGGCCGCCGGGTGGCGCTGGTGACCGACGGGCGCCTGTCCGGCGCGTCGGGGAAGATCCCCGCGGCGATCCATGTCACTCCCGAGGCGTCGGCAGGCGGCGCGCTGGCCAAGTTGCGCGAAGGCGACATGATCCGCCTGGATGGCGAGGCTGGACTGCTTCAGGTGCTCGTCGCTGCCGACGAATGGCAGGCGCGCGGCAACGCGATCGACAGCACGCCGCCGTCGCAGGACCTCGGCCGCAATCTGTTTGCAGTCAATCGCCAGGTGGTGACGCCTGCCGATCAGGGTGCACTCTCCATTTCCTGCGGACCGGCGTTGCATGACCTGCACGCTGCCGTCGAATACGACGCCGAGTACGACCTCGGTCGTGGCGCCCTGCTGGCGCCGCACGACGCCAAGGACGCCTGAATGTCCGTCAACGAAGCCGCCCCCGCCATGAACCAGCCCGTCGCCCTGGACCTGCTGCGCGCCGCGGGCATCTTGCCGATCGTGACCGTCGACAGCATCGACCAGGCGCGCGCAGTCGCCGAAGCCCTGCTGCGCGGTGGCTTGCACAGCATCGAGCTGACCTTGCGCACGCCGGTGGCATTGGCTGCGCTGGCCACGCTCAAGCGTGAATTCCCGGAACTGGTGGTCGGCGCCGGCACGGTGCTCACGCCCGCACAGATCCAAGCGGCCGAACAGGCCGGCGCCGACTTTCTGGTCACGCCGGGCGCGTCGTCGACCCTGGCTGCAGCGCTGGCCAATTCGCGTTTGCCGGTGATCCCGGGTGCGGCCACGGCGAGCGAACTGCTGGCGCTGACCGAGCACGGTTTCCGCGTCGCCAAATTGTTTCCGGCTGCGATCGTCGGCGGCACGGCAATGCTGAAGGCCTTGCACGGACCGTTCCCGGAATTCATGTTCTGTCCCACCGGCGGCATCAACGAAGTCGACGCCGCCGACTATCTCGCGCAAGCGAACGTGGCCTGCATCGGCGGTTCGTGGATGGTGCCGGGCGCCTGGCTTCAGGCGGGGCAGTTCGACAATGTCAGCGCCGCGGCCGCACGCGCCCGCGCCATCGTCGATGCCAGGTAGCCGGTCGGTGGCGGCATCGGCCCGGCAGTGACCGGCGATCGCCCCGCAGACCCGACCGCCACCCGATGCCGGGGTGTCCCGAGGACACCGCCGGTCGCGCGCAACAAGGATCAGCTCTCGGCGGCGACGGGCGCGGCACGCCCGCAGTACTGTTCGACATAGGTCTGGTGCGACGGCAGCTGCCGCACGGCATTGTCGACGCTGGAGCGGATGCCGCCCAGAAAGCTCGACAGTTCCTGGTCGCCCATCAGGTCCGCTGCCGGGTGGTGCTGGCGCGGCACGATGCCCTGGCCGAGCATGACCTGGACCCATGAATTCTCTGCGAACAACTCGTTTGGTACGCGGAACACGCGGCCCGATTCGCGGAACAGGTCGATGCGGTGGCGCAGGGAAGCCGGTACCTCCATGTCCCGGCAGCCGCGCCAGAAGGGCGTGTCCTGCCGGTCGGTGACGTGGTAGTGCAGGATGATGAAGTCGCGGATGTGCTCGATCTCCGTACGGGTCTGCTGGTTGTACTCGTCGATGTCGGCCTGGCAGATCCCTGCCGCCGGAAACATCTGCAACAGACGGACGATGCCGCGCTGGATCAGGTGGATGCTGGTGGATTCGATCGGCTCGAGAAAACCACTGGACAGGCCGATGGCAACGCAGTTGCCGCGCCAGGTCTGGCGGCGCTGCCCGGGCTGGAAGCGGATCACGCGCGCGGTGGTCAGCGTCTCGCCCTCGATATCGCCGAGCAGCGCTTGCGTCGCCTCAGCGTCGTCGAGGTGGCGGCTGCTGTAGACCAGCCCGTTGCCGACGCGGTGCTGCAGCGGAATGCGCCACTGCCAGCCAGCCTCGCGCGCGATCGATCGCGTGAAAGGCACCGCGGGCCCGGTCGATCGGGTCTGCACGGCGACGGCGCGGTCGCAGTGCAGCCACTGGGACCAGTCCTCGTATTCCACGCCAAGTGTCTGGCCGATCAGCAGGCCGCGGAAACCGGTGCAGTCGATGAACAGATCGGCTTCGAGTTCGATCCCGGACGCCAGCCGCAGCGAGCGGATCTGCGAGCCGGAGGAATCGGCCTGCACGTCCACGATCCTGCCCTCGATCCGCTGCACTCCGTGTCCTTCGCTGAAGCGGCGCAGGAAACCGGCATAGAGGCCGGCGTCCATGTGGAACGCGTAGTTCATGCCGCCGCGTGGCAGGTGCGCGAAGCGGCCTGCGAGGGCCGCCTTCAGCTCCAGGCAATAGTCGCCGTAGTCGCCGGCGAGGCCTCGCTCGCGGCCCTTGAGCCAGAAATGCTGGAAGCCCGCGGTCCAGTGGTCCTTGCCGGTCGAACCGAACGAGTGGATGTAGTCCTGGTTGACGTCGCGCCAGTTCTCGAACGAGATGCCGAGCTTGAACGTGGCCTGGGTGGCGGCCATGAACTCCTGCTCGCTGATGTCGAGCAGCCGATGGAAGGTCACCAGGGTCGGAATCGTCGCCTCGCCAACGCCCACGGTGGCGATCTCGTCGGATTCGACGAGCGTGATGTCCAGCAGCTTGCCCAGTGTCTTCGACAGCGCGGCCGCCGCCATCCAGCCGGCGGTTCCTCCGCCGGCAATCACCACCCGGCGGATCGGCTTGGCGGCGTTGGCGGATGGATCATCGGCCTGCATGTCGTGCACTCCTAACGGTTGATTCGCTTGAGCAGGCGCGCACGCAGTTCGCGCGTCCGCGTTTCGTCCAGCGGCGCCAATACGCGCCGGGCCGGCTCGGGAATATGCGCGGCGGTGTCCGCGTCGGCTTCGAACACGTAATGCCGGAACAGGGCCTGCCAGGCCGCGCGCTGCGCTGGCGGCAGGTCGCGCACGGTCATCAACGCCAGCATCAGCGCGTTGATCGGCGCGTCCATGTACGCCGGCGACTGGCGCCACCAGTAGTTGACGAGCACCGTGAACGCGTCCAGCGCCTCGACGTGATGCCACCACATGCTCGGGATGAAGATCGCATCGCCGGGTTCGAGCTCCGCGACCTGGGCGTGTTCGACCGCCTGCGCGAAGCGCGGAAACCGTTCCAGGTCCGGCTGGGCGAAATCGACGAGACTGATCGCCTGGCCCGCCGGCGTCAGGTCGAGCGGCCCGACGTAGAGGTTGGCCACCTGCTCCGGGGGGAACAGGGTGAAACGGCGGCGACCGGCCACCACGCAGGCGAGGTTGTCCGGAAGGTCGTGGTGCGCGGCGATGCGGGTGCGGTTGCCCAGCCAGATGCTGACCAGCGGGTCGCGCGCGCCCATGCCGAAGTCGTTGGCCGCGCGGAAGCCCGGCAGGCAGGCGTCGACCGTCGTGGAGCCCACGTAGAGCGCCGGTGGCGCCGCGTCGTCGAGGTGGCTGGCGAGCCTGTCGAGCATCTCGCGCAGCGCGGGCCGCTCCATCCGGAAGTTGAACCCGCTCAGGTCGTCGTTGTAGAAGAACCGCCCGCCGATGTCCGGCGCGCCCACCATGGCCGCCACGGTCGAACCCGCATCGAACCGGCGCAGGTAATCGATGGCCGAGCCGGGTGACGCGTTCGCCGCCTGGACCGCCGGCCAGCCGGCGGCCAGCCCACGCAGCACGAGCGGCTGGGTCGAGCCCAGGACGTCATCGGGGAGCGCATCGGCATCGATGCCGGTGAGCTCCCGCACGCGGTCAGCGATCCGCAGCATCGACCCGGCCGACCCGCTCGATCAGCGCGCGGAAGTTCGACAGCGAGGCGACGGCCATGAACACCGCCTCCAGGTAGCCGGCCGAGTGCAGGCGCTCGAGCTCGGATGCGGCCAGCTTCGCCAGCCGTTCTTCGTTGATCGTGTAGAACCCGGCCATCCGGTTCTGCGAACCGTCGGGCAATTGGATGTCGAGCACGAACGACTCGAGCAGGTCGAGTTCAACCACCATCGCAACGAACGCCGGCGTCGCCTGGAACCCATCGTGCAGCGCCAGCAGCATCGAATTGGCACGCTCCAGCAGCGCTGTCGTGCCGCCATGTTCGAGGAACAGCGGTTCGCCCGAGGCGACACCGACGCGCGGACTGTCGAGGTCGATGTGGACCACCGGCTCGCCCTCCATCGTGCCGATCAGGAACGGCTGGCGCTCGATCGCCAGTGGCAGGTAGGTCGCATCCCAGGTGCCGCCGGCGAGGAACAGGTTCTGCCCTTCATGAAGTCCGAACAGCGCCACCGGCTGGAACGACGTGCCGGTCGGGGTCTTGGCGAACACGATCGGGTAGTGCGCCTGCAGGTTGCGGAACTCGGCCGGGAAGGTGGGCGCGAACATGACCTCGTCGCCCAGGCCGCGGACGCGGCGCACGTCCACGCGCAGGTCCCTGTGATCGATGTTGTTGAGCAGAACGGCGTTGGCCATGCGGTCAGATCCTTGGTAGCCCGTGTCGCGTGATGTGGGTGATGAGCTCGCGGTGTCCGGGCAGGCCGGCGAGCAGCCGGCGGGTCAGGTCCGAGGCTTCGCGGAAACAGCCGTCGGCCGCGTCGAGTTCGTCCGGACGGGCCTGCCGCGCGGACGGATCCGGGCGGAAGCCCATGCCGTAGAGGATGTACTGGTAACTGGCCGAGGGAAATACCTCATCGACGCGGCCCAGGTCGTAACGCGAAGGCGCGCGGTACCGCCACAGCGCCAGCAGTTCCTGCAGGCGTTCTGGCACCGATTCGTGACGCAGGTGGTCGCGCCAGAACGGCGTGTCGGTGCGCCGGGTGAGCACGTAGTGCAGCTTCAGGAAGTCGATCACCCGCTCCCAGCGGTAGCGGAAGCTGTCGTTGAAGCGGCGCGCGAGGCCGTCCATGTCGGCGCGCGTGGCCGGCATCTGCTCGCTCAGCATCGCCGCCGACAGCTCCACGAGGGCAATCGCTGAAGCTTCGAGCGGCTCGACGAATCCGGCGGACAGGCCGATGGCGACGCAGTTGCGGTGCCAGAAGCGCTCGCGGTACCCGGGCCGGAACGACAGCTTGCGTGGCGAGGGCAGGGCGGCCGCGCCACCGGTGCGGGCGATGTAGGCCCGCAGTTCGGCCTCGGCCGTGTCGTCGTCGGTGTGCGCGCTCGAATACACGTGCCCGATGCCGCGACGCGACGGCAACCCGATGTCCCAGATCCAGCCGTGGCGCTGCGCGGTGGAGATCGTGTGCGTTGCGATTTCCTCGTGCTCGCCGGCATACGGCACCTGCACGGCCAGCGCGCTGTCGTTGAACAGGACGTGCTTCTGGTCGATGAATCCGACGCCGAAGTGCTCGCCCAGCAGCAGCGACTTCATTCCCGTGCAGTCGATGAACAGGTCGCCGGCGAGCGCCGTCGCATGGCCCGCGAGTTCCACGGCGGCGATGTCGCCGTTCTCGGCAGATTTCACCGCGACGACGTGGTCGACGACGTGGATCACGCCCAGGCGGTCGACGCAGTGCGCACGCAGGAACGCACCGAACCGGCCCGCATCCAGGTGGTAGGCGTAATTGGCGACCGCCGCGTACTCCGGGGTGGTTGCCTGCTTGGGGGCGCGGCCGCGTGCGCACAGGTGCGGCTGGAAGCTCACCAGCGGTGCAAACGGCTTCTGCGCATGGCGCTGGTGCCAGCCGGCCACGAGGTCGGCCTGGGTGTAACCGTGGGGCAGCACGAACGGATGGAAGTACCGGTCGTCGTCCGCACCGCTCGCCCAGCCGCGGAACTCCGATCCCTGCTTGAAGGACGCGTCGCACGCGCGGAAGAAATCGCTTTCCGATGCCCCGATCCCGCGCAGCGTGTCGCGCATGGTCGGCCAGGTGCCTTCGCCGACGCCGATCGTGGGCACGTCGGGCGACTCGACGACGGTGATGCGCAGCCCATCGCGTGCGTCCGGTCGATGCGCCGCCGCAATGACGGCCGCCGTCAGCCACCCGGCGGACCCGCCTCCGACAATCACGATATCGCGTATCACGTCATTTCCCGGCACGGTTCCATGGTAGCCCAGCACCGCCGGGCAGCGGCCCGAAAAAGAAGAGCCGCTGGTGACCAGCGGCTCTTGGATGCAGCAGTGAACGAAAGTGCGATGCCAGACCGCCGCGGATCAGAACTTATAGCGCAGCCCGAGCATGTAGCGCGGGCCGGTCTGCGTGGCATACAGCAACTGGTTGTCGTTGCGGCCGTGGATGCGCTGGGTCTCGTCGGTGAGGTTGATCGCCTCCGCCGACAGCCACAGCTGCTCGTTGACCTGGTAACCGACGTTGAGATCCAGCTGGCCGTACGCCTCGACGTAGTTCGGGTTCGGACCGGCGCCGTCGAACCGGCCGGCCAGGAACTCGTCGCGCCAGTTGTAGGCCGCGCGGACCTGCCACGGCCCCTTGTCGTAGAACGCCACGAAGTTCGCCGAGTCGCTCAGGCCCTCCAGCGCGAACTGCTCGCCGATCACCTGGTTGTCGTACGTCAGGCTCGAGTCGACGATCGTGTAATTGGCCGCCAGGCCAAAGCCACTCTGGCCGAACAGGTGCTGGACGTTGAACTCCCAGCCGTCCAGCGAGGCCGAACGCTGGTTGGCCGGCGCGCTGATGCGGAACTGCGCGATCGGGTCGCCCGGCTGGCCGACGATGGTGCCGGTACGGTTGCCGTTGACGTCGACGCCGGTCTGGGTCACGCCCGGGGATCCGTTGCGGTTGTCGAAGATGAAGTTGCGGATGCAAACCACGTCCGACGTCGGGCAGCCACCGGCGATGGCCTCGTTCCAGTACGCCCCGCCGATCGGGGTGGCCAGGTCGAACGGCGTTCCGACGATCTGCGTGGTGCCGATGTAGTTGTCGATGTTCTTGCGGAAATAGCCCGCCGAGAGATAGCTGCCCTCGGCGTAGTACCACTCCAGCGACAGGTCGAAGTTCTTCGAAAGCAGGGGCTCCAGGCCGGGATTGCCCTGCGAGCCGGTGCCGCCGTCGATGCGCACCAGGTCATTGAGCGTCTGCCCGCCCTGGATGTCGCCCCATCCGGGACGGCCGATCGTCTCGCCGTAGCTGCCGCGGAGCTTCATCGCCTCGGTGAGGTCGATGCTCATGTCCAGGTTGGGCAACCAGTACTTGTAATCGCCCTCCAGGGTGGTGAATTCGGCGCCGCTGCGGATGATGTTGAGCTCGTTGGCCGAGCCCCACGAGATCGCCGTGGCCGCCGGCACCAGCGCCGAGGACGAGACCTGGGTGTCCTCATAGCGCACGCCCGCGGCGACGGTCACCGGCATCGCCCACTCCCAGGTATTGCTCCACTGGATGTAGGCGCTCTTGGACTTCTCGGTGACCCGGCGGTCCGTGCTGAAATCGTTCGACGCGCGATAAGCGGCCGCATCGCCGCCATTGCGCACCCAGGCTTCCTCGGCCAGGCGGCGGACCGTCTCGAAGTCCCAGACGAAGAACGCGTCGGTGAAGTTCGAGCTGTCGTGGCCGGAGAACTGGCCGAAGTAGTTGCCGATGTTGTCGGGGCGCCACACGTCGTCCGGGTAGTCGGCGGGGCTTGTCGCGCCGCCCCAGGTATCGAGCTGGACGTTCGCGAATGCCGAGCGGTTGTTGACCTCGGTGGCGGCTACGCCGAAGTCCAGGCGCGAGTAGTCCCCGAACACGAAGTCGCCGTCGAGCTGCAGCTGCTCGACCTGGGATTTCATGTAGCTGTTGCGGAAGGAGGACCCGGTGACCAGCATCGCGGCCGGGTCGATCGTCGCCATGCCAGGCGGCAACTGCACGTTGAGGATCGGAAGGTCGCCGGAGAAGTCCACCGTGGTGGTGCCGCGGAAGAAACCGGCGGTGCCCAGGACACTGTTGGAACCGAACGGGCTGTCCGCGCCGGAGGTCGCGCTGGAGTCGTGGTAGTCCAGTGACAGGTTCAGCTGGTCATTCACTTCCCAGGCCACGTTGAAACCGAGCGACTCGTTCTTGTTCTTGGTGGCGCTCATGCCGCCGCCCATCGCCAGGTCGCTGTTGGCCGGGTTGATGATTTCGCGATAGATGTTCGGCGCCGCGACGGGGCCATCGGTCCAGCTGCTCTCGGATGGGCCGAAGTTGAACCACACCGAAAGCTCGTTGCGCTGGGTCTGGATCTTGTTTTCCGAGTACGTGTAATCCAGCGTGGTGGTGACGCGATCGGTCGGCGCGTACTGCAGCGTCAGCTGGCCGTTGGTGCGCTGGCGCTGGACACCGTTGACGTTGTAGTTGAGGTTCTGCGGAACGGAGTAGATGTCATCGGGACCCGGGCGGTTGACGATGTTCTCCGAGCCCGGCTGCCCCTCCTGTGGAATCGTGCCCCAGTTGTTCTCATCGCCCCGGAACGTGCGCCAGCCGTTGCCGACGGAAGCCTGGCTGAACCCGTAGTCGCGCTCCTGATAGCTCGCGCTGAGGGCCATGCCGAAGCGGTTGTCGGCCGAGGTCGTGCTGAAGATGCCCGAGATTTCCGGCGTGACCGTGCCGACGTCGAAGGAATCGGGCACGTTCTCGACCGACGAGTCGTAGACGCCCTTGATTCCC
>DATHRJ010000306.1:0-2955 GCA_035465455.1 Lysobacter sp. | reverse complement strand
GACGAGTTCGTGTCGCGCTGGGTGGCGCTACCCGGCATCGGCCCGTGGACCGCGCAGTACATCGCGATGCGCGGGCTGGGCCATCCCGATGCGTTCCCGACCGATGACCTGGTGCTGCGCCGCGCCGCCAGCCGCGACGGCACCGCGCTCGCCAGCAAGGCGCTGGCCGCGTGCGCCGAGGCATGGCGGCCGTGGCGCGCGTACGCGGTGATTCATCTGTGGCGCGAGGCGGCGGCGTCAGCGCCGACCGGCGCTACGAAAAAAACGAGGACAAGCCCCTGACCACGCATACCCGCCATACCACCCACGACAGTCCGGTCGGCCCCCTGCTGCTGGCCGCCGACGACGACGGCCTGCGCCTGATCGAGTTCTGCCAGTCGCGTCACCGGATCGAGCGCGACGGGGACTGGCGCGAAGGCGACGACGCAGTCCTGCGCGAGACGCGGCGGCACCTGGACGAATACTTCCGCGGCCAGCGGCGCCGGTTCGACCTGCCGCTGGCGCCGCGCGGCACCGTATTCCAGCGCGAGGTCTGGCAGGCGCTGGCGACGATTCCGTACGGCGCCACGATCAGCTATGCGCAACTGGCAACGCAGGTGGGCCGACCGAAAGCGATGCGCGCGGTCGGCGCGGCGAACGGCCGCAACCCGCTGCCGATCGTGCTGCCCTGCCACCGCGTGATCGGCGCCGATGGCAGCCTGACCGGCTTCGGCGGCGGCCTGCCGACCAAGCGCCTGCTGCTGCAACTGGAGGGCGCGCTGGCACCCGAACTGCTGCCTGCGGATTGACGATGCGAGGAGGCCCCGCGCGGGCCGCTAGTCCGCCAGCAGTTGCGCCATCGCCTCGTGGAATCGCGCAGCGATCGCGTCGCTTCGCACGTGCCGCCCCTGCTCGACCACGCAGCGGCCGTTGACCCAGGTCTCGCGCACCAGCGGCCGGTTGCCGTTGAACACCCAGCGATCCACGGCATCCGCATCGGTCGCACCGGCGAACTGCGCGGCATCGACATCCAGCACCAGCGCATCGCCCGACAACCTCGCCGCCGAATGCCCGCTCGACGCCGCAGCACTGGCAGCGACGTCGCCCAGCAGGCTCTCGCCGACGCTGCCGGACGCGACCGTGACCGCGACATTGCGTCGGCGCGTGACCAGGCGCTGGCCGTACTCGAGCCAGCGCAGTTCCTCCACCGGCGACACCGAACTGTTGGAGTCCGAGCCGATGCCCCAGCGCCCGCCGGCGTCGAGATAGTCGCGCAGCGGGAACAAACCATCGCCGAGGTTGGCCTCGGTGGTCGGGCAGATCGCGACGGTCGCGCCGCAGTGCGCGATGCCGCGCAACTCGGCGTCGTCCAGATGGGTGGCGTGCACCAGCGTCCAGCGCGCATCGACCGCGGCGTTGTCCAGCAGCCACTGCACCGGCCGCGCGCCGCGCAGCACCATGCACTCCTCGACCTCGCCGGTCTGCTCGGCGATGTGGATGTGCACGCGGCTGTCGTCCGGCAGCGCGGCCAGCACCTGGGCCATCGCATCGGCCGGCACCGCGCGCAGGCTGTGCAGCGCGCAGCCGACGCGCAGCATGTCGTCCTCGCCGGCGCGCAAGGTATCCAGCAGGTGCAGGTAGCCGTCGACGTCATGGGCGAAGCGCCGCTGGCGCGCGCCCAGCGCGCGGCCGTCGAAGCCGCCGCGCATGTACAGCACCGGCAGCAGGGTCAGGCGGATCCCGGCTTCCCGCGCGGCGGCGACCAACGCGCGAGACATCGCCGCGGGGTCCGCGTACGGCCGTCCGTCGGGCGCGTGGTGCAGGTAGTGGAACTCGCACACGGTGGTGTAGCCGGCTTCGAGCATCTCCGCGTACAGCTGCGTCGCGACCGCCTGCAACGTGTCGGGGCCGAAGCGCGCGGCGAAGTGGTACATCGTCTCGCGCCAGGTCCAGAACGAATCGTGGGCAGCGCTGGCATCGCCCGATGCGACCGCACGGCGTTCGGCCATGCCCGCCATCGCGCGCTGGAACGCATGCGAGTGCAGGTTGGCGATGCCCGGAACGCTGCGCTGGAGGGCGCCCGTTGCGGACGCGCCACGTTCCGTTCCGCGGCCCGGCAACACACTGTCGCGCCAGCCCTGTGGATGCCACACCCGTGCGTTGGAGTTGGTCTGCATGGCCGCGATTGTGGCCGCTGGCGCCCGCAGTGGCGAGTCTCGACCCCGCCCGTACAATGGGGCGATGGCCACAGACGCAACGACGGCACCGGATCGACCGCTTTGGGATGGCCTGATCGTCGGCGCCTCGCTGGCGACGCTGGCCGATGACCACGGCTACGGCGAGATCCACGACGGCGCGCTGGGCTGGGTCGACGGCCGCATCTGCTTCGTCGGGCCGCGCGACGCGCTACCCGGTGTCCCGGAGATGCTGGCGCGCGAGGTGATCGAAGCCGATGGCTGGATCACCCCGGGCCTGGTCGACTGCCACACCCACCTGGTGTTCGCCGGCGACCGCGCGCGCGAGTTCGAGCAACGCCTGCAGGGCGCGAGCTACGAGGCGATCGCGCGCGCTGGCGGCGGCATCCTGTCGACCGTGCGTGCGGTGCGTGATGCCGACGAGGACGAACTGCTGCGGCAATCACTGCCGCGCGCGCGCGCGCTTCTGGCCGACGGCGCGACCACGCTGGAGATCAAGTCCGGCTATGGCCTGGACCTGGCCAACGAACGCAAGATGCTGCGCGTCGCGCGCCGGATCGGCCAGACGCTGGGAATCGAAGTGCGCACCACGTACCTCGCCGCGCACGCACTGCCGCCGGAATTCGCCGAGCGGCCCGACGCCTACATCGACGCGGTGATCGAGTGGCTGCCGCGCCTGCATGCCGAAGGGCTGGTCGACGCGGTCGATGCCTTCTGCGAAGGCATCGGGTTTTCGCCGCAGCAGACCCGGCGCGTGTTCGAGGCCGCGCGCGGGCTCGGG
>DATHRJ010000305.1:0-10611 GCA_035465455.1 Lysobacter sp. | reverse complement strand
TCTGTCGAGACCGTGCTCGTGGTGCGCCACACCCATGCCGCGGTCGACATGCAGATGCCGCGCGACCGCTGGTTCGACGCCGTCGTCGACAGCCAGCCGGCGCAGTGCGAGCCGGAGCGCATGAACGCCGAGGACCCGTTGTTCATCCTCTACACCTCCGGCAGCACCGGCAAGCCCAAGGGCGTGCTGCACACGACCGGCGGCTATCTCGTGCATGTCAGCTACACCCACGAGGCGGTGTTCGACCTGCGCGAAGACGACGTCTACTGGTGCACCGCCGATGTCGGCTGGGTCACCGGCCACAGCTACATCGTCTACGGGCCGCTCGCCAACGGCGCCACCTCGCTGCTGTTCGAGGGCGTGCCCACCTGGCCCGACGTCTCGCGCTTCTGGGACGTGATCGACCGCCATCAGGTCTCGATCTTCTACACCGCGCCGACCGCGATCCGCGCGCTGATGTGCCAGGGCGACGAACCGGTGCGCAGGACCTCGCGCAAGTCACTGCGGCTGCTGGGTTCGGTCGGCGAGCCGATCAACCCCGAGGCCTGGCGCTGGTACTTCGAGGTGGTCGGCGACAAGCGCTGCCCGGTGGTCGATACCTGGTGGCAGACCGAGACCGGCGGCATCCTGATCAGCCCGCTGCCGGGCGCGACCGCGCTCAAGCCCGGCTCGGCCACGCTGCCGTTCTTCGGCGTGGTGCCGGCGCTGGTCGATGCCAACGGCCACGAGCTCGAGGGCGAGGCCGAGGGCAACCTGATCCTCAAGGACTCCTGGCCCGGGCAGATGCGCACCGTCTACGGCGACCACCAGCGCTTCATCGACACGTATTTCCGCACCTACCCGGGCAGCTATTTCACCGGCGATGGCTGCCGCCGCGACAGTGATGGCTACTACTGGATCACCGGCCGGGTCGACGACGTCATCAACGTCAGCGGCCACCGCATCGGCACCGCCGAGGTCGAGAGCGCGCTGGTCTCGCACCCGAAGGTCGCCGAGGCGGCGGTGGTCGGGTTTCCGCACGACATCAAGGGCCAGGGCATCTATGCCTACGTGACCCTGCTCAATGGCGAGGCGCCGAGCGAGGAACTGCGCAAGGCGCTGATCGCGCACGTGCGCAACGAGATCGGGCCGATCGCCACCCCGGACCACCTGCAGTGGGCGCCGGGACTACCGAAGACGCGCTCGGGCAAGATCATGCGCCGGATCCTGCGCAAGATCGCCGAGGCGGGCTCGACCGAACTGGGTCCCGAGCAGCTCGGCGACACCAGCACCCTTGCCGACCCGTCGGTGGTGCAGAGCCTGGTCGATGAGCGAGGCAAGTAGCGGCACCCGACCAGGCCCGCGCCCTGATCCTCGTGCCGGGATCATCGGCCAGTCCCCGCCCGCTTCTTGCCTGCGCGCGCTCGGGCGCTTGCCGTGCGCTGCCGCGCGACGCCGGTGCGGCGCCGTTCCGTCAGCGGCGGTTATCCTGCGCGCCCTGCTCCCCGACTCCCGCCAATGAACCTGCCCCGCCGATCGCGCGCATTGCCGCTGATGATGTTGATGCTGCTGCTGATCGGCGCCTGCGCCGGCAACGTGCGCCCGGTTGCGCCAACGCCGGTTGCACCGACACCGCGGCCGGCGCCGGAAATCCGCGTCGGCATCGCACTCGGCGGCGGCGCGGCGAAGGGCTTCGCGCACATCGGCGTGATCAAGATGCTCGAAGCCGGCGGCATTCGCCCGGTCGTGGTGTCCGGCACCAGCGCCGGCAGCGTGGTCGGCGCGCTGTACGCCAGTGGCATGGACCCGTTCCAGATCCAGCAGCATGCGGTCGCGCTCGACGAGGCCAGCATCCGCGATGTCAGCCTGTTTTCCGGCGGGGTGATGAAGGGTCAGAAGCTGCAGGACTACGTCAACCAGCTGGTCGGCGACCGCACGATCGAGCGCATGAAGCGGCCGTTCGCTGCCGTATCGACGCAACTGGAAACCGGCCAGCGCACGGTGTTCACCCGCGGCAACACCGGGCAGGCGGTACGCGCCTCCAGCAGCGTGCCCGGGGTGTTCGAGCCGGTGGCGATCGGCAAGTGGCACTACGTGGACGGCGGCATCGTCAGCCCGGTGCCGGTCGACGCCGCGCGCCAGCTCGGCGCCGACTTCGTGATCGCGGTCGATATCTCGACCAAGGCCTCGGGCAAGGCGCCCGGCAGCCTGCTGGGCAACGTCAACCAGTCGATCGCGATCATGGGCCAGAAGCTCGGCGCACAGGAACTGGCGCGCGCCGACGTGGTGGTGCGACCGAACGTGCGCGAGATCGGCCCGACCGATTTCGAGCAGCGCAACAACGCGATCCTCGAAGGCGAGCGCGCCGCGCTCGCGGCGATGCCGCAGATCCGCGCGAAGCTGGCCCAGCTGCGTCAGGCGCGCGCCGCCGCCGTGGCGCCAGCGCCAGCACCGGGCAAGCTCCAGGCCGAATGCAGCGGCAAGCTCGGGCTCGGCCGGCTGTGGGGCCGCCCCGCCTGCATCGAACCCGGATCGCCGGCCCGCAGCGACGGTTGATGTCAGCCAGCCCGGCTGTCGCCAGGCGCTAGCCGTCGACAGTCCGGGCCCGCGATCGCCGCAGGCGCCGGACGGCATGGACCACGAAAAAGCCCGCCTTGCGGCGGGCTTTCGATGGTGCGTCGAACAAGTACGTCAAGCAGACCCCGCGCTTGCGCGCGGCGATCTCCGCCAGGCGGGGATCACTTGATCTTGCCTTCCTTGTAGATCACGTGCTTGCGCACGACGGGATCGTACTTCTTGATCTCCATCTTGGCAGGCGTGTTCTTCTTGTTCTTGTCGGTGGTGTAGAAGTGGCCGGTGTTGGCCGAGGAGATCAGCCGGATCTTGTCGCGCTTGGAAGCCATGGGTCAGTCCTCCTCAGATCTTTTCGCCGCGGGCGCGCAGATCGGCCAGCACGGAATCGATCCCGTTCTTGTCGATGGTGCGCATCGCGTTGGCGGAAACACGCAGCTTGACCCAGCGGTTCTCCGAAGCGACCCAGAAGCGGCGCTCGTGGAGGTTGGGCATGAAGCGGCGGCGGGTCTTGTTCATGGCGTGCGAAACGTTGTTGCCGAAAACCGTTCGCTTACCTGTTACCTGGCATACGCGTGACATTGGCGCACCTCGAAAGGATGTTGGTGCTTCCCTTGGCCAGGGAGGCGGCGGCCCCGCACCCGGGACCGATGTCCTGAGGGCGCGCGATACGGGCGAGGAGTCCGCCATGAAGGCGGGTGCTGCACGAGGCGGACCCGGAATCGCGCTTCCGGAACCGCCCGGTTCACCCTCGAAAGAGTGGGCCGGACGCAGCGAGCCGCGCATTATGCCTGACCCGGCGTCCGTGGACAAGATCACGTGCCGGCTCCATGCCCGTCGCGGCGCCCGGCTGCGGAGCAGGGGAATCTGCGCGGCACCGGGCGCGCCTGCGCCTGGCCGGGCAGACCTCGGGATCGCTCAGCCCTTGCCGCGCAGCTTTTCCAGCACGCCCTCGAGCGACTCCAGGTCGTGGTAATGGATCACCAGCCGGCCCTTGCCACCGCGGCCATGCAGCACGTTGACTTTGGTATGCAGCGATTCGGACAGTTCGCGCTCGAGGCTGACGATGTCGGCCTGCGGTTTCGGCGCCGCGGCCTTGCCCTTGCGGCCACTGTCGGGAACCCGGCCGGCGGCGAACTGCTGCGCGCGGTGCTCGACCTCGCGCACCGACCAGCCGTGCTCGGCCGCGTCGTGGGCCAGCTTGCTCGCCAGATCCGGCGACAGCGTCAGCAGCGCGCGCGCGTGGCCCATCTCGAGCCGGCGCGCCTCGACCAGCGCCCGGATCGCGGTCGGCAGTTCGAGCAGGCGCAGCAGGTTGGACACCGCCGCGCGCGAGCGGCCCACGGCCTCGGCGGCCTGGGCGTGGGTGAGGTCGAACTCGTCGATCAGCCGCTGCAGCGCCTGCGCTTCCTCGAGCGGGTTGAGGTCCTCGCGCTGGATGTTCTCGATCAGCGCCATCGCGATCACGGTGCGGTCGTCGACCTCGCGCACCACCACCGGGATCTCGGCCAGCCCGGCCAGCTTGGTCGCGCGCCAGCGGCGCTCGCCGGCGATGAGTTCGTAGGTCCTGCTGCCCGCGCTGCCGATCTCGCGCACGACGATCGGCTGGATCACGCCCTGCGCCTTGATCGACTCCGCCAGCTCGGCCAGCTTGGCATCGTCCATGTTGCGCCGCGGCTGGTACTTGCCCGGCGCGAGCGCGTCGACCGGCAACTGGCGCAGCACGTCGCCAGCCGTGGCTTCCAGCGCGGGCGACTCGGAGGCCTTGGGGCCCAGCAACGCCTCCAGCCCGCGCCCGAGGCCGCGCTTCTTCGCCGACGGGCTCTTGCTGGCAACGGTCATGCCGCGGTCTCCTCGATGGCGTGGTCGGTGGCGCGCGGCGTCGCGGCGGCCTGCTCGCGCTCGCGCTGGCGCCGCAGCACCTCGCCGGCCAGGCCGAGATAGGCGATGCCGCCGCGCGAGGCGTGGTCGTAGCCGACGATGCTCTGGCCATGGCTCGGCGCCTCGGCCAGGCGCACGTTGCGCGGCACGATCGTGCGGAACACCTTGTCGCCGAAATGGTTGGTGAGTTCGGCGGAGACCGCGTTGGCCAGGTTGTTGCGCACGTCGAACATGGTGCGCAGCACGCCCTCGATCTCCAGCGCCGGGTTCAGCCGCTGGTTGATGCCCTCGATCGTGTCCACCAGCGCGCTCACGCCTTCCAGTGCGTAGTACTCGCACTGCATCGGCACGATGATCGAGTCGGCCGCGGTCAACGCATTGAGCGTCAGCAGCGACAGCGCCGGCGGGCAGTCGATCAGGATGAAGTCGTAGTTGCCGCGCAACGGCGCCAGCGCGGACTTGAGCCGCTGCTCGCGCGCGTCCTCGCCCATCAGCTGGATCTCCACCGCGGTCAGGTCGATGTTGCCCGGCAGCAGGTCGTAGTCCTCGGCGGTGCGCAGGATGGCCTCGCCGATTTCGGCCTCGCCCATCAGCACCTCGCACACCGAGACCTCGAGCTCGCGCTTGTTGACGCCGCTGCCCATGGTCGCGTTGCCCTGCGGGTCGAGATCGACCAGCAGCACCTTCTTGGGCGTGCGCGCGAGCGCCGCGGCGAGGTTGACGGCGGTGGTGGTCTTGCCGACCCCGCCTTTCTGGTTGGCGACGGCGATGATTCGGGCCATGCGGCTCGTCCCCTGCATTGCGATCCGGTGAGAAGTGTGGCGCGTGGCGCCGGTCGGACTGGGGATTATGCCCGCCCCGGCGCTCCGGGGTCGCGGCCGATGGTCACGAGATGGCGTTCGGCCGCCAGGCCGGGCACCCGCAGCACCTGCGTGCCCTGCACCCGCCAGCCCGGCGGCAGCGCCGCGATCTCATCGGCAGGGTACGCGCCCTTCATCGCCAGCAGCCGCCCTTCGGGCTTGAGCAGGTGGCCGCCGAGTTCGATGATCAGCGGCAGCGTCGCCAGCGCACGGGCGGTGATCGCATCGAAGCGGCCCGGCTCGTCGAGCGCCTCGATCCGCGATTCAGCCACGCGCACGTTGGTCAGCCCGAGCTGTCGAACCGCCTCGCGCATGAACCGCGCCTTCTTGCCGGCGCTCTCCACCAGGGTCACGTGCAGCCCGGGCTTGGCGATCGCCAGCGGAATGCCGGGCAGGCCGGCACCGGTACCCAGGTCGGCCAGGGAGCCGCCCGCCGCCGCGATCGCGTCGACGTGCGGGTGCATCGCCAGCGAGTCGAGCAGGTGCTTGCTCACCATTTCGCCGGGATCGCGGACCGCGGTGAGGTTGTAGGCCTGGTTCCAGCGCAGCAGCAGCGCGAGGTAGTCCAGCAGCGGCGTGGCCAGCGCGCGATCGAGCGCGAGCGTGGCCAGGCCCGATTCGAGCGTGTCGCGCAATGCCGGTGGCAGCGGGGTGGTGACGTTCATCGGCGCGCAGTATGAGGGCACGCCCGCGTGGCCGCCGCGTTCATCCGGGAAGCCGCCGCCATGCCAGTGCGCCGAGGTAGCCCGGCGCCGGCGCGATTTCCTGCAACGACCAGTGTTCCGCCGGTCCCAGCGCGGGATCGCAGGCGTGCAGGTGCAGCCGGCCCTGGATGTCGGCGAACTCCAGCCGGTGCAGCCCGAACGCGAGCCCGTGGCCATGCGCCTTGAGCACCGCTTCCTTCGCGCACCACAGCCGCAGGAACGCATGCTCGCGCGCGGCCGGATCCAGGCCAGCCAGCCATCCGGCTTCGCCGGCCGTGAAGTAACGCTGCGCCAGCGCGAGCGAGCGAGGCCGCGGGCGCCGCCATTCCAGGTCGACGCCGACCTGTAGCCCCTCCCCCAGCGCGACCAGCAAGCCGCCGCCACTGTGGCTCCAGTTGCAGTCCCAGGCCGCGAACGGCGCGCCCAGCTGCGGCCGTCCGCGCAGGTCGCGCCGGATCGGCAGGACATCGGCGCCCGCAGCCAGCGCCCCGGCGAGCCACGCGCGCGCCAGCGGCTCGGCCGCCGCGCCGCGCGGCAGCGGCTGCCAGGTCCAGTTGGGAGGCGGAACGGCACTGGGGGTCATGCGCGCAGGTGGTCGGGGCCGGGCGGGCCAGCGTAAGCTAATCGCAGGGGAGCGGCCCTGGCCGCGGTTTTTCATTGAGACGTAACGATGTCCGCGGTTGTCGACACCACACCAGCACCAACACTTGCCCAGGCCTTCTCGGCCCTCGCCACCGGCAGCGACGATCGCGCGATCGCGTTCGATGCGCGCGGCGACATCGCGCTGGCGACGTTCCACCAGGAGGTGCGCGGGGTCGCGGCGATGCTGCCCGACGCGCGCCAGGCGATCAACCTGTGCGACGACCGCTACCGGTTCCTGGTCGCCTTCTGCGCGGCGGCATCGCGCGGACAAGTCACCCTGTTGCCGTCCTCGCGCGCGACCGGGGTGATCAATGCGGCGCTGCAGCAGTACCCGGACAGCTACTGCCTGGGCGATCGCGACCTCTCGCCCTCGCCGCCGCATTACCTGCGCCTGCCCGATGTCCTGCCGCGGCACCCGGGCCCGACACCGGTGGTCGGAGGCACCGCGCTGGTGGCGATCGGCTTCACCTCCGGCAGCACCGGACAGCCCAGGCCGAATCCCAAGACCTGGGCCAGCTTCGTGGCCAGCACCGCGCAGAACCTCGCCGCGCTGGCCGACCTGCTCGACCGCGACGGCAGCACGCACCTGGTCGCGACGGTGCCGCCGCAGCACATGTACGGCATGGAGATGTCGGTGCTGCTGCCGCTGCTGGGCAACATCGCGGTGCACGCGGCGCGGCCATTCTTCCCCCACGACGTCGCGATCGCCTTGGCCGAATCGCCGCGCCCGCCGCTGCTGGTGACCACGCCGGTGCACCTTCGCGCGCTGGTCGAGACCGGGCTGGCGTTGCCACCGCTGGCCGGGATCGTGTCGGCGACCGCGCCGTTGCCGGTCGAACTGGCGTGCGCGGCGGAGGCGCGGTTCGGCTGCGAAGTGCGCGAGCTGTTCGGGTCGACCGAGACCTGCGTGTTCGCGCGTCGCCGCACCGCGCACGAGATCGCATGGACGCCACTGCCGGGCGTGCACCTGGCGCCGCAACCGGACGGGACGATGGTGCATGCCCCGCACCTGGACCATCCGGTGCTGCTGGCCGACCTGGTCGAGGTTCTCGCCGACGGCCGCTTCGAGCTGCGCGGGCGCAGCGCCGACCTGCTCGAGATCGCCGGCAAGCGCGCCTCGCTGGGCGATCTCACCCGCAAGCTGCTCGCGGTGCCGGGGATCGAGGACGGGGTGATGCTGCAACTGGACGACGCCGACGGCAGCGGCGTGCGCCGCATCGCGGCGCTGGTGGTCGCCCCGGGCCTGGACGAGGCGGCAGTGCTGGCGGGCCTTCGCGGGCAGTTCGACCCGGTGTTCCTGCCGCGGCGCCTGCGCTGCGTTGCAGCATTGCCGCGCAACGACACCGGAAAGCTGCCGCGCCGGGCCTTGATGGCGCTGCTGGATGGTTAAACAGCGCGTCAGGTCATGAAAACCGCGTCTAGAACGGCATCTTGTGCCTGTTCATCGCGACGTCGCCATCACGTGGGCCTGTACAGACTGAGCTCGCCCCCAAAGCAGGGGAGCGATTTCCGTCAAAACCTCTGGAATGGATAAGGAGATACACATGGGCATTATCATTTGGCTGATCGTCGGCGGCATCATTGGCTGGATTGCCAGCCTGATCATGAAGACCGACGCCCAGCAGGGCATCTTCCTGAACATCATTGTCGGCATCATCGGCGCCTTCCTCGGCGGCTGGATCGGCAGCATGCTGGGAATCGGCGGCGGCGACATCAATGCCGGCGACTTCAGCCTCAGCGGCCTGCTGATGTCGCTGGTCGGCGCGATCGTGCTGCTCGCGATCGTCAACATGTTCCGTCGCGGCCGTCCGCGCTGAACCTGGCGTAGCTTGAACTGGTAAGCAAAAGGCCCGGCACTGCCGGGCCTTTTGCTGTCCGGCGAAAACCCCATGCATGGGGCGGTCCATCAATCGCCGAGTTCGACCCACGCGGGCGCATGGTCGCTTGCGCGCTCCCATGTGCGCGGCTCGCGGTCGATGCCCGCCCCGGCGCAACCGGCACGCAGCGCGTCGGACACCAGGGTCAGGTCGATGCGCAGGCCCAGGTTGCGGCGGAACGCGGCCTGGCGGTAGTCCCACCAGCTGAATCCGCCTTCGCTGTCGTGGTGCAGCCGGTACGCGTCGCTGAGTCCCAGTCCCAGCAAGCGCTGCAGCGCCGCGCGCTCGGCGGTCGAGGTCAGGATGTGGGCCTCGTTCCAGACCGCAGGGTCGTGCACGTCGCGCGCGTCGGGCGCGATGTTGAAGTCGCCCAGCACCACCAGCCGCGGATGCGCCTGCAGCTCGGCGGCGATCCAGTCGTGCACCGCGTCGAGCCAGCGCAGCTTGTAGGCGTATTTCTCGCTGCCCACCGAGTGCCCGTTGACCACGTACAGGTTGATGATGCGGATGCCGTCGACGGTCGCGGCGATCACGCGCTGCTGCGGGTCATCGAACCCTGGGATGCCGATCTGCACCTCGCTGGCGGCGCTGCGCGACAGGATCGCGACGCCGTTGTAGGTCTTCTGCCCGCAGAACACGCTGCGGTAGCCGAGCGCGGCCAGCGCGGTATCGGGAAAGCGGCTGTCCTCCAGCTTGGTCTCCTGCAGCGCGACGACGTCCGGAGCGGCCGCGAGCAGCCATTGTTCGAGATGCGGCAGGCGCACGTTGAGCGAATTGACGTTCCAGCTGGCGATTTTCATCGCTGCAGTTTATTCGAGCGCGGCCGACCGGTACGCGGTGGCATCATCGGGGCCAGTCCCCCAGGTGCTGCCAGCATGCCCAACCCGCCGATCGACCTGCGCAGCGACACCGTGACCCGCCCGACCGCGGCGATGCGCGCGGCGATGCTGCGCGCCGAGGTTGGCGACGACGTCTACGGCGAGGACCCCACGGTCAACGCGTTGCAGCAGCGCCTCGCCGATGACCTGGGGTTCGCCGCCGGCCTGTTCGTGCCCAGCGGCACCCAGTCCAACCTGATCGCGCTGATGGCGCACTGCCAGCGCGGCGACGAGTACCTGGTCGGCATGGATGCGCACACCTACAAGTACGAGGGCGGCGGCGCCGCGGTGCTGGGATCGATCCAGCCGCAACCGCTGGTGCAGGCCGATGACGGGACCCTGCCGCTGGATGCGGTGGAGCGCGCGATCAAGCCGCTGGACGCGCATTACGCGCGCACCACGCTGCTGTGCCTGGAAAACACCTGGCACGGCCGCGCGTTGCCGCTGGACTACCTGGCCGATGCGCGCGCGCTGTGCGATCGCCGCGGGCTGGCGCTGCACCTGGACGGCGCCCGGCTGTACAACGCCGCCGTTGCCGGCGCGGTGCCGGCGCGCGCGATCACCGCCCATTTCGACAGCGTGTCGGTGTGCCTGTCCAAGGGGCTGGGCGCGCCGGTGGGATCGGTGCTGCTGGGCAGCATCGCGCTGATCGACAGCGCGCGTCGCTGGCGCAAGGTCACCGGCGGCGGCATGCGCCAGGCCGGGATTCTCGCCGCGGCCGGCCTGCATGCGCTCGACCACCACGTCGCGGCGCTGGCCGACGACCACGCGCGCGCGGCGGCGCTGGCCGGCGCGCTGCGGGAAGTGCCGGACCTGAGGGTCGACGGCCAGTTCACCAACATGGTGTTCGTGCAGGTGCCCCGCGACCGCCTCGCGGCGCTGGCCATGCACATGGACGCTGCCGGGATCCGGCTGTCGATCAATGCCACCGGCGCGATCCGGCTGGTGCTGCACCGTGACATCGACGATGCCGGTGTCGAGCGGGTGGTGGCGGCGATGCGCGGATTCTTCGCCCGATAGCCGACGCCGCACACGCATCGCGCGCTGGGGGTTCGCACGTGCCCGACCGTTCTGTGATTGAAGCCGCGCGCTGGCCGCTATTGGGCGATACGATCAGCGTCTGCGGACGGGAAGACCGGGACATGGTGCAGGAAATCGTGTGGTTGCTGCCGATGGCGTTTGCATTCGGGGCGGGTGCCGCCTGGGGACTGGCGCGTGC
>DATHRJ010000304.1:0-2701 GCA_035465455.1 Lysobacter sp. | reverse complement strand
CCGACGTCGGCGATTGGCGCCTGCGTCTGCTTTCGCTGGAGTTCGCCGCGCCGCCGCGCGCGACGCTGCAGGTCGACCGCACCGCCCGTTGACCGCAGATCGATCGCGGCGGAACAGCCCGTTTCGCCGTGACGACATGCTTTGCATCGATCTGCTGGCATCCTGACGGCTCTGCCTGCAGGAGCCCGTCATGACCACGATCATCGCCCCGCGCGTGCACGACCTCGGCGGTTTCCAGGTGCGCCGCGCGGTGCCTTCGCTGCAGGCGCGCAGCGTCGGCCCGTTCGTGTTCGTCGACCACATGGGCCCGGCGGTGTTCGCCCCCGGCAAGGGCGTGGACGTGCGTCCGCACCCGCACATCGGCCTGGCCACGGTCACGTTTCTCTGGTCGGGCACGATCCATCACCGCGACAGCCTCGGCAGCGCCCAGGACATCGAGGCCGGCGACGTCAACTGGATGACCGCCGGGCGCGGCATCACCCACTCCGAACGCACCCCCGCAGGCATCCGCGAACACGAACACCCGCTGCACGGAATGCAGACCTGGGTGGCGCTGCCCAAGCCCGACGAGGAGGCTGCGGCGGCGTTCCACCACCACGCCGCGGCGACGTTGCCGCAGCAGCAACGCGACGGCTGCCGGCTGCGAATCATCGCCGGCCGCGGCTTCGGCGAGGAGTCGCCGGTGCGCGTATTCAGCGACACCCTGTACGTGGCGATCGACCTTGCGTCGGGTGCCGAACTCGCACTGGACGACAGCCATGCCGAGCGCGCGCTGTACCTGCTCGAGGGCGAGGCCCAACTCGATGGCATCGACCTGCCGGCCATGCACCTGGTGGTGCTGGACCCGGGTTCGCGGCCACGTCTGCGCGCGCGTTCGCCGCTCAAGGCGATGCTGCTGGGCGGCGAGCCGCTGGATGGGCGACGCCATGTGTGGTGGAACTTCGTGTCCTCCTCGCGCGAGCGCATCGAGCAGGCCAAGCGCGATTGGCTCGAGGGGCGCTTCGATCCGGTGCCCGGGGACGATGAGTTCATCCCGCTGCCCGCCGATGCCCCCGCGCCGCCGGTCTACCCGGGCCCCAACTGAACGCGGAGACTGAAGCCGCCACGTTTGTCAATGGTAGCGATCTGGTCTATGTTGAAAGCGCAGCCACATAACGTACGGCTGTGTATGGGGGGATCGTGATGAAAATGCCGGCATTGTTGGTGCCTGTCGTATTTCTGTTGTCAGCCGCCGGGGCACAGGCGCAGAACTCCGCGTCCTGCCCGCAGCTGCCTGTCGGCGCGGAGCTGATCTGGGATCATCGTGGCAGTGCCGGCGCGGACTTCTGCCGGGCGTTGCGCGACGATGGCTCCGAGGCCTTTGGCGTCTATATCGCCCGTGATTCGCCGTTCGAGCCCAAGCGCCGCAACCGCGATGTCGAAGGCATGGTCGACGGCCACAACGTCTACTGGTACCGCGCGGAAATCGCGTTGAAACCCGACGTGAAAGCACTCGAGACCCTGGTCGAACTCGACAACGGCCTGGTCGCGCACGTGTGGCTGCAGTCGAGTTCGGACGAGCAGTTGCAGCAGGTCCTGGACGTTGCCCGCGATCTGCGCTTCAGGCCCGATCGCCGCGAGGTTGCCGGCGGGAAGTAGCCGGGCAGTACGCGGGTCTCAAGCGCCGCGTCGCTGGAACCCGCCCTGCTGGAGATCCACGAACGCCTGCATCAGTTCCTCGCGGGTGTTCATCACGAACGGGCCGTGCCGCGCCACCGGCTCGCGCAGCGGCCGTCCGGCGACCAGGATCAGGCGCGCGCCCGCCTCTCCGGCGGAGATCCGCACGTGCGGCCCACCGGCGAGCACTGCCAGCTCCCGCGCCGCAACCGTCCGCACGTTTTCGCCGGCCCCGATCGCCGCGCCGCCCTCGAATACATAGACGAACGCGTTGTGGCCCTCGGGCACCGGGTATTGCCACGCGGCGCCGGCAGCCAGGGTGATGTCCAGATAGACCGGATCGGTCGCGGGCTGCGCGATCGGCCCGCTCACGTCGCCCACGCTTCCGGCGATCACCTTGACCACGACTCCGTGGGCAGGCTGCACCGCGGGGATCCGTTCGGGGGCGAATTCCTGGTAGCGCGGCTCGCCCATCTTGTCGCGCGCCGGCAGGTTCACCCACAGCTGGAAGCCGCGCATGCGGCCTTCGACCTGCTCGGGCATTTCCGAATGCAGCAGCCCGCGCGCCGCGGTCATCCACTGCACGCTACCGGGCACCAGCACGCCTTCGTTGCCGTGGTTGTCCTTGTGGCGCATGCGTCCTTCGAGCATGTAGGTCACCGTTTCGAAACCGCGGTGCGGATGCTCCGGAAAGCCGGCGAGGTAATCCTCGGGCCGGTCGGTGCCGAACTCGTCGAGCATCAGGAACGGGTCCAGGTCCGGCAGTTGCGAGGTGCCGATCATGCGCGTCAGGCGCACGCCGGCGCCGTCGGAGGTGGCCTGGCCACGCACGATGCGGCCGACGTGGGCGTCTTGCGCGTCTGCGGGGAGAGGCGGAATGGTGTTCATGGGCGGCGGCTCCTCATGTGGGTTGCATCTCGATCACCGGACGAGATTAAGCCGGACGCCTGAAACACCAGTCGCGCCGCCGCAAACCTGTGTTGCGCGGTTGCGCTCAATCTCCCTGCCCGCGGTTGTAGCCCGGGTAAGCAAAGCGCACCCGGGA
>DATHRJ010000303.1:0-6172 GCA_035465455.1 Lysobacter sp. | reverse complement strand
GCCGAGCCCTAGCTCCTGCGCGCGCTCCGCGGAGATCAGCGCCGACTGCACGATGGCCTCGTGCATCACCTCTCGCGCGTCCTTCGGGTCGGCGCTCGCCGCGTTCTCGTCCATGAGCCGCGTGAGCAGGTCCTGATCGAGGCTGCCCCAGTTGACGCCGATGCGCACGGGCTTGTCGTGTTGGATCGCCAGCTCGATCAGCGTTGCGAACTGGGTGTCGCGTTTCTTGCCGAAGCCGACGTTGCCGGGGTTGATCCGGTACTTGGCCAGCGCCTCGGCGCACGCGGGCTCGGCGGTCAGCAGCTGGTGGCCGTTGTAGTGGAAGTCGCCAATGATCGGAACCTCGACTCCCATCATCCGCAGCTTGTCGACGATGCGCGGCACCGCCGCGGCGGCCTCGGCGGTATTGACCGTCACCCGCACCAGTTCCGAACCCGCGCGCCACAGGTCGGCCACCTGGCGGACCGTGCCGGCGATGTCGGCGGTATCGGTGTTGGTCATCGATTGCACCACGATCGGCGCGCCACCGCCCACGTTGACGCCACCGATCCGCACGCTGCGGGTCAGGCGGCGCGGCAATGGCCCGAAGTCCGGAAGCTGGCAGGGCATGATGGAGGCGTCTGAATTCATCGCGATAGTTTAGCGCCGGCGCCTCCCACGCCGCCTGTCGCCGGTTCAGGCCACGGCCATGCAGTGACGGGCGCCGGACGCTGCGCTACCTTGGGCAGCCGCAGGTACGCCGCACGCATGACCCCCGACGATCCCAACCACGTCCTGACCCCGAGCCAGCTCAACACGCTGGCGCGCGACCTGCTGGAGGGCGCCTTCCCGCTGATCTGGGTCGAAGGCGAGCTGGGAAACCTGTCGCGCCCGGGTTCCGGCCACCTGTATTTCACCCTCAAGGACGCGCGTGCGCAGGTGCGCTGCGCGATGTTCAAGCCCAAGAGCTCGTGGCTGAAGTTCGTTCCGCGCGAGGGCCTGCGCGTGCTCGCGCGCGGGCGGCTGACCCTGTACGAGGCCCGCGGCGAATACCAGCTGGTGCTGGATCACATGGAAGAAGCCGGCGAAGGCGCGCTGCGGCGAGCGTTCGACGAGCTCAAGGCCAGGCTCGCCGGCGAGGGCCTGTTCGATACCCCGCGCAAGCGCGCCCTGCCCGCCTTCGCCCGGCGCATCGGGGTGATCACCTCGCCCAGCGGCGCCGCCGTGCGCGACGTGCTCAGCGTGCTCGCGCGGCGCTTCCCGCTGGTCGAGGCCGAGGTGTTGCCGGTGCCGGTGCAGGGCGCGACCGCCGCGGCGCAGATCACCGCGATGCTGCAACGCGCCGCGGCGTCCGGTCGCTTCGACGTGATCGTGCTGGCGCGCGGGGGCGGATCGCTGGAGGACCTGTGGTCGTTCACCGACGAGCGCCTGGTCCGCGCGATCGTCGCTTCCCCGGTACCGGTGGTCTCGGCGGTGGGGCACGAAACCGATTTCAGCCTCGCCGACCTGGCCGCCGACGTGCGCGCGCCGACTCCGTCGGTGGCGGCCGAACTGCTGGTGCCGCACGCCGACGACCTGTCGCGGCGGCTGCGCACGCTCGATGCGCGCCTGCGCAACCTGCAGGTGCAACGGCTGCGCCAGGCGATGCAGCGCGCCGACCGCGCCGCATTGCGGCTCAACGCGCTGCGCCCGCAGGCGCGACTGGACCTGCTGTGCCGACGCCAGGCCGAGGCATTGCGACGGCTGGCGGCGGCGAGGCGGCGGCGACAGGAACAGGACCGCGCATCGCTGCGCCATGCCGATGCGATCCTTCGCGCCACCCACCCGCAGCGTCGTCTCGCGCGCCTGCGCGAGCGGCTGGCCGTGCTTTCGATCCGCCCGCAATCGGCGATTGCGCGACGTCTCGGTCAGGACGCCGTGCATCTGCGGGGACTGGCGCGCTCACTGGAGGCGGTGAGTCCGCTGGCCACGGTCGCGCGTGGCTACGCGATCCTGCAGCACCGCGACGGACGCATCGTGCGCAGCGTGCTCGATGCCGTGCCCGGCGACCAGCTCGATGCGCGCCTGGCCGACGGCCATCTGCAACTGCAGGTGATCGACGACAACCCGTAGCCCGGCAGGCACAGCGATGGCTGCGCCACCCGGCATTAACCCGCTCCGGGCGATGCTGCGCGAAAGGAGTCCATGCATGCCGACGCTGAAGAAAAGCTACCCCTACTACCTCGCCAACCGCCCCGTCGCGGCGAACACTGACCTGGAAGTGTTCGACAAGTACAGCGGCAAGCGCGCCACCCGGGTGGCGATGGCCGATGCCGTCGCGATCCGCAAGGCGATCGTCGCCGCGCATGGCGCGCGCGGCGCGATGGCCGCTTTCACGCCCGATGCCCGGCGCGAAGTACTGGAGCACTGCGTGCGCCGCTTCAGCGAGCGGCGCGAGGAACTGGCGCTGACGCTATGCATCGAGGCCGGCAAGCCGATCAGCGACGCACGCGGCGAGGTCGGCCGCCTGATCGACACGTTCCGGATCGCCGCCGGCGAAGCCACCCGCATCGACGGCGAGGTGGTCGAGCTGCAGATCTCCGAGCGCACCCGCGGTTACCGCGGCATGGTCAAGCGCGTGCCGGTCGGCGTGTGCAGCTTCATCACGCCGTTCAACTTCCCGCTCAACCTGGTCGCGCACAAGGTCGCCCCGGCGATCGCGGCCGGCTGCCCGTTCGTGCTCAAGCCCGCCGCCAAGACCCCGATCGGCGCGCTGATCATCGCCGAGGTGCTGGCCGAGACCGGGTTGCCGCGCGGCGCCTTCTCGGTGATGCCCTGCTCCAACGAGGACGCCGCGCAGCTGGTCGAGGACGAGCGCATCGCGCTGCTGAGCTTCACCGGCGGGCTCGTCGGCTGGGACCTCAAGGCCCGCGCCGGGCGCAAGAAAGTGGTTCTGGAACTGGGCGGCAACGCCGCCTGCATCGTCGACGCCGACCCGGGCAAGGACCTGGACCACGTGGTCGAGCGGCTGGTGTCGGGCGGTTACTACCAGAGCGGCCAGAGCTGCATCAGCGTGCAGCGGGTGTTCGCCCATGCCGACATCCACGACGCGCTGCGACGCAAGCTCAAGGCCGCGGTCGGCAAACTGCGCATGGGCGACCCGCGGGACGAGCAGACCTTCATCGGCCCGATGATCGACGCCGAATCGGCGCAGCGGGTCGAGGACTGGATCGGCGCGGCGCGCAAGGCCGGGGCCAGGAAGCTGGCGGGCGGCAAGCGCGAGGGCAACATGCTGCCGGCATGGCTGCTGGAGGGCGTCCCGAAAGATGCCGACCTGTATCGCCGGGAGGCGTTCGGGCCGGTGATGCTGATCGAGCCGTTCGCGCATTTCCAGGACGCGCTCGACCGCGTCAACGACAGCGATTTCGGCCTGCAGGCGGGCGTATTCACCGGTCGCCTGGACCACGCGATGCTGGCCTGGGACCGGCTCGAGGTCGGCGGCGTGATCATCGGCGACGTGCCGAGCTTCCGCGTCGACAACATGCCCTACGGCGGCGTCAAGCAATCGGGGCTCGGCCGCGAGGGCGTGCGCCACGCGATCGCCGACATGACCGAGCCACGGTTGCTGGTGATCCGCTCATAGCTGCCTGGCACGGCCGAGGCGCCAGCTCGCCGCGCAGGTCAGGTGCGCGAGGAAGCCGGCTCCAGCACTGCCATCTGCGCGCTCGGTCGCCCCAGCAGATAGCCCTGGCCGTAGGTGCACCCCAGGTCGCGCAGGCAGCTGCGCTGCACCTCGCACTCGATGCCCTCGCCGATCGTGTAGATGCCCAGCGTCCCGGCAAGCGCCTGGATCGCCCGCACCACCGCGACGCTTTCGTTCTTGTTGTCGCCGACCAGCCCGGCAACGAAACTCTGGTCGATCTTCAGGCATTCGATCGGAAAACGATGCAGGTACGACAGCGCGGAGTAGCCGGTGCCGAAGTCGTCGAGCTGGGCCAGTACGCCATGGCTGCGCAACGTCCGCAATGTCTGCAGCGCGCGCGGCACGTCGTCCAGCAGCGCGACCTCGGTGATCTCGATTCGAAGACGATGCGGATCGGCGCCGGCGGTGCGCACCATCCGCAGCAGCCGTTCGGCGAAGTCATCGGCGCGGAAATGCCGCGGCGAGACATTGACCGAGATATACCCCTCGCCGCCCAGCGCCAGGCGCTTGATCACTTTCGCGTACAGCAGCCAGTCGACTTCCTCGATCAGGCCATTGCCTTCGCCCAGGCCGATGAAGTCGCCCGGGTTCAGCAGTCCGCGACGCTCGTGCGGCCAGCGCAGCAGCGCTTCGTGGCCGATCAGGGTCTGGTCGCTGAGGCGAACGATCGGCTGGTAGTGCGCAATGAAGGCGTCGGCGTTGATTGCCCGGCGCAGATCGGCCTCCAGGTCGAGGATCTGCACCGCCTCCTCGCGCATCGCTTCATCGAAGACCGCATAGCGGTCGCGCCCGGCGGCCTTGGCCCGGTACATCGCGGCGTCGGCATCGCGCAGCAGTTCGGCGCCCGACTCATAGCGCGGATGCCACAGTGCGATGCCGAGGCTGGCGGAAGGAAACACCTCGCGGCCGGCGACCCAGCAGGCGCGACTGAGCGCGGCCAGTATGCGCTGCGCAAGTTCCTCGGCCCGGTCCACGCTGCCGATGTCATCGACCAGGATGGCGAACTCGTCGCCGCCCAGGCGCGCCACCGTATCGCCGGGACGCACCGTGGCAACCAGGCGACTGCCGGCCTCGATCAGCAGGTCGTCGCCGGCAGAATGGCCCACGCTGTCGTTCACCAGCTTGAAGCGGTCCAGATCGAGGAACAGCACCGCGAAGGTCCGTGCCTGATGGTGAACGCAGCGGTGGATCGCCGACTCCATCTGTTCGAGCAACTGGTGCCGGTTGGGCAGGCCGGTCAGTGCGTCATGCCGCGCCTGGTGGGTCAGCTTCTGTTCGGCGCGCACGCGCTCGCCGATCTGCTCGAGCAACTCCGCGTTCGCCAGCGCGAGTTCGCGCGTGCGCGCCACGACGCGCTGCTCGAGCTCGGCGTGCGCGACCACCAGCCGGTCCTGTCCCTGCTTCCGCGCCAGGCCGATCCCGATATGGTGCGCGACGAACGTGAGCAGGTCCTGGTCGCGCGTGGTGAAGGCTATCGCCGCCGAATAGCTCTGTACCGCGATCACGCCCACCACGTTGTTCTCCCGGAACAACGGCACGCCGAGCCAGCAGTGCGACAGGGTGCCGTGCGTGCGCACGCGGCCTTCGGTTTCCAGCTGACTGATGCGATTCCTGTCGGCCAGCACCGCGCGTCCGCACGTGATCACATGCTCGGTCAACCCGGTGCCGAGTCGGCGGCTGTCGCGGACGATGTCGCGCTCGTCGATCGAATAGGGAAACTCAAGGCGTTCGCCGTCATCCGACAACAACGCGATATAGAAGTTGCGTGCGTACAGCAGTTCGCCCACGACCTCGTGGACATGGGCGTAGAAGCGCTCGAGGGTCTCGGAGGTGATTGAGAGTTCGGCGATCCGGAACAGCGCCCGCTGCAGGCGTTCGCCGCGCTGTCGCTCGACGATCTGCGCCTGGAGTTCGTGGTTGCTCTGCTGCAGCGCCTGGGTGCGTTCCTCGACCCGGCGCTCGAGTTCCTCTCGGGCCTGGTGCCGATCCAGCGCGGTGAGGATGTGCTGGGCCACGAACACCAGCAGCGCACGCTCCTCGGATGCGTAGCTGTTCGGTCGGTCGTAGCTCTGCACCACGATCGCGCCGCAGACGCGGTCGTCGCGGCGCATGGTCACCCCGAGCCAATCCGCGCTGTCCGGGCCATGGCCACCGTCGTGCTGCACGCCCAGTTGCTCACGCACATCGCTGGAGGAGCCCTGCACCGCTTCGCCGTGACGAAGCAAGGCCAGGGTCAGGCTGTTGGGCATGTCCTCGGCTCTGATTTCAGAGTCCGGATCGGCGACGTAGGAGTCGACCTGATCGGCGAAATACAGGAAGCGGAAGCTTTCGCCGGTGTCGTCGTACAGCACGATGTAGAAATTGGCTGCATACATCAGGCCGCCGACCACCCCATGGATGCGGCACAGCAGATCGGGCATTTCCAGGTCGGACCCGGCGAGGTCGGCGATCTCGTAAAGCGCCTGCTGCAACCGCTCGGATTTCTCCAGCGATTCCGCGCGTGCCTGGGCC
>DATHRJ010000302.1:0-4586 GCA_035465455.1 Lysobacter sp. | reverse complement strand
CCAGTTGGAGGCGGGCCAGAGCCTCGCCGATGTCGCTGTCCCTGACCACCAGCATCGGTTGCTCGGCCGGCGGTGACAGTGCCGCATCGGCGCGGCGGCCGAGTGCGACGTTGAGTGCTACCGCGGCTTCACGGCGGCCGGCGAGGCGTTCGATGCGCTGCCGCTGCATGTTGGTTCGCTCGACCTGCGCGCGGATCGAATCCTGCTGCACGGCCATGCCCACGGCGTAGCGCACGCCGGCTACCTCCTCGATCTGCTCCAGCAGCACGATCTGGCGGTCGATGATCGCCACCGCCTCGTCGGCATGCCAGTAGCGCACGTAAGCGTCTTCGGCCTCGGCGAGGATCTCCCGGGCCATCGCCTCGCGTTCATGGCGCAGGCCCTGCGCCTGGTTGCGTGCGAGCTCGCGCGACAGTTCGCGCTTGCCCCACAGCGGAATCCGCTGCCGGACCTCGTACAGGGTCGAGCCGACGTTCCCGGGCAGCAACGATGGCCGGTCCGGGTCGATCTCCTTCAGCGTCACCGCGAGCATCGGGTCGGGCAGGGCACCGGCCGGCAGCACCCGCGCGTCTGCCGCCTCGGCCTCAAGCTGCAGCGCCTGCAGTTGCGGGTTGTGCTCGCGCAGCCAGGCATGGACCGATGCGAGGTCGACGCCGGGAAGGCGGTCGGTGGCCAATGCGGGCCAGCTGATCAGGCCGATCAGTAGCGCGCCAAACCAGTGTGTTGGCCGGCTGCGGCTAAGCAGCGTCCTGCCATGAAGGCAGTGCGCCGTGGAAACGGTTTGGGATGCCATGTCTCAAGCCTTGCAACCAGCGGCCATCGATGCGGCCACGATTGCGATGTTGTTGGGGACATGCCGTGCGCACACGGCTCGGACCGGAGCAGATCGGGCAGGCGCTACAGCGCGGCTGCCGATCGCCGGTCGGGCATCAGATCAGCAGGAGGGCCGCCGGGTGGGCCGTAGGTCGATGCCACGAAACCTCGGGTGGCAGCGCCGTTTGCAGATGGTGGTTCGCGTGCACGGCCGCGAGCGTGCCAACGGGCATTACGTAGGCGGCCTGCAGCGACGGGACCGGCGGCACCCGTACGGTGTCGTTGGTCTGGTTGCCCTGGCCACAGTGCGGGGTGCACACGGCCTCGTCCGACGAGTCTGCGGCGGGGTGGCAGTCCTGCACGACCACGGACGACGTCTGCAATTCCGACAACGCCATGACTGCCAGTGCGCACGCGGGATGCGCGGCGAACACCGCCTGCGACCACAGCAGCGCGACGACCGCCAGGATCGAAAAGCGGGAGCGCAGGCGCTGGCGTCGGAACAGGTTCATCTCGCTTTACAGCTTAACCGGGTCTTACCGCCTGCCCTTGATCCGGGTCAATTTTGCCGGGTTGCTTTGATCGCGTCCGCGATAGCGATAAGATAGTAAGCAATTACTATCTTCGAGCCCCGAGATGAGCCTTCCCTCCAAAAACCTGCCGGCCGACGAGCGCCGGGCCGTAACCGTTGAAGCGGTGGTCGAACTGGCGGGGGAACAGAACCCCACCGACATCACCACGGCCGCGATCGCCCAGAGGATGGGGCTGACCCAAGGTGCACTGTTCCGCCATTTCCCGAACAAGGCCGCGATCCTCCAGGCGGTGATGGAATGGGTGGCCGAACGCCTGATGGGCCGGATCGACAAGGCGATCAAGGCGGCACCGTCGCCGCTGGCCGCGCTGGAGGCCGCGTTCATGGCCCATATCGACTTCGTGGTGCAACACCCCGGCGTGCCGCGCATGTTGTTCGGCGAGTTGCAGCGCGCGGAGGAGTCCGCGGCCAAGCTGATGGTGCGGACGATGATCCGCGGCTACAGCGCGCGCCTGCAGCGCCTCATCGAAGACGGGAAGTCGCAGGGTGAACTGGTCGCCGATCTCGACGCCAATGCCGCCGCGACGCTCTTCATCGGATCGATCCAGGGCCTGGTGATGCAGTCGCTGATCGCCGGCGACGTCAAGGGCATCCGCACCAACGCGCCGGACGTGTTCGCCGTCTATCGCCGCGGGATCCGGAGCGCGTGATGGAGCGCCTGATGAAGCGGTTGCCACTGCAACGACGCACCGTGACCCTGATCGCGGTGCTGCTGCCGATGCTGGCGCTGTTCGTCTATGTCGTGCTGCGCTCCGGTCCGCTGGCGCCGGTCGCGGTGGTGGTGACGCCAGTCGAAAACCGCGCGATCGCGCCGGCATTGTTCGGCATCGGCACGGTCGATGCGCGCTACACGTACAGGATCGGCCCGACGTTCGCCGGACGCGTGCGCCGGCTGGACGTGCACGTCGGCGATGAGGTCAAGGCGGGGCAGGTGCTGGGCGAGATGGACCCGGTCGACCTGGACGATCGCGTGCGTGGCCAGGAGGCTGCACTGATGTCGGCGCAGGCGCAGCTTCGCGAAGCGCAGGCGCGCCAGGCGTATGCAAGTTCGCAGGCGCAGCGTTACCAGCAACTCGGGGTGGGTCGCTACGTCAGCGAGGAAATGGTCTCCGGCAAGCGCCAGGAGTTGCAGGTGGCCGACGCCGGTGTGAGTGCGGCGACCCAGCAGGTTGCCCGCGCCCGCGCCGACCGCGAGGCACTCACCGCGCAGCGAAGCAACCTGCTGCTGGTTGCCGAGGTCGACGGGATTGTGGCTGCGCGCAATGCCGACCCGGGCACCACGGTGGTGGCCGGGCAGTCGGTGGTGGAGTTGATCGATCCCGAAACGCTCTGGATCAACACCCGCTTCGACCAGGTCAGCGCGCAAGGGCTGCGGAGCGGATTGCCGGTGCGCATCGTGCTGCGCTCGCGGGCCGGCAGTGACCTGCCGGGGCGCGTGCTGCTGGTCGAGCCGATGGCCGACGCGGTGACCGAGGAACAGCTCGCCAAGATCGCTTTCGAGCGCCTGCCGCAGCCGATGCCGTCGATTGGCGAACTGGCCGAGGTGACCGTGTCGCTGCCCGGGCTTCCGGCGCGGCCGGTGGTCCCCAATGCCAGTGTCCAGCGCGTCGATGGCGAACTTGCCGTGTGGATGGTGCGCGACGGCGACCTGGAACTGGTCCCGGTGAAGCTTGGCGCCACCGACCTCGACGGCAACGTGCAGGTGCTCGAGGGCGTCGAGCGCGGCGACCTGGTGGTGAGCTACAGCGAACGCGCCCTGACCACGAACAGCCGCATCCACGTGGTCGACCAACTCAAGCAGGCGCGCTGATGATCAGCCTGGCCGGCCGCGACATCCTGCATGCCTGGGGGAAATTCGTGTTCACCGGTATCGGCCTGGGGCTGCTGATCGGGGTCACGCTGACGATGGCGGGCGTGTACCGCGGCATGGTCGATGACGCGAAGGTGCTGCTCGACAACAGTCGCGCCCAATTGTGGGTGGTGCAGAAGGACACGCTGGGTCCGTACGCCGAACCCTCCAGCATCTATGACGACGTGTGGCGCGGCATCCGCGGCATGACCGGCGTGGCGCGTGCCGCCAACGTGACCTACCTGACGATGCAGGTGGTCCATGCATCGGGCGATGTACGCGCCATGGTTACCGGCATCACGATGGACGGTCCGGGAACACCGGGCTGGCCGCCGCACCTGGTGGACGGGCGCCAGATCACCCGCGGCCATTACGAAGCCGTGGCCGACGTCACCACCGGCTTCCGGCTGGGCGACCACATCCGGATCCGCCGCAACCAGTACACGGTGGTGGGACTCACCCGCCGGATGGTGTCCTCCAACGGCGACCCGATGGTGTTCATCCCGCTCAGGGATGCCCAGGAAGCGCAGTTACTCAAGGACAACGACGCGGTGCGCGAGCAGCGCCGCCGCACCGCCGCCAACCCCGCCTTCAACCGACCCGGCGCCCCGGACCTGCTCGAGGCGGTCATCGCCTCGCAGGCCACCAATCCCTACGTCAACACCGTGCTCGTGCAGATCAAGCCGGGCCATCGGCCCGAGGATGTAGCCGAGTCGATCCGGCGCTGGAAGCGGCTGCAGGTGTACGACCGCGCGCAGATGGAGGAGATCCTGGTCGGAAAGCTGATCGCCACCTCGGCCCGGCAGATCGGCATGTTCCTGGTGATCCTCGCCATCGTCAGCGCGGCCATCGTCGCCTTCATCATCTACACCCTGACCCTGGGCAAGATCCGCGAGATCGCGGTGCTCAAGCTCATCGGCACCAAGAACCGCACCATCGCCGGGATGATCCTGCAGCAGGCCCTTGCCCTCGGGGTGATCGGTTTCGTGGTGGGCAAGATCACCGCCACGCTTTGGGCGCCGATCTTTCCCAAATACGTGCTGCTGGTTCCGATCGATTCGGCCAGCGGCTTCGTCGCGGTCATGGTGATCTGCGTGCTGTCGAGCCTGATCGCCATCCGCGCCGCGTTGAAGGTCGATCCCGCGGAGGCCGTCGGTGGCTGAGCAGGCGAAAACCACCGGCATCCTCATCGAAGGCCTGACCAAGCGCTACGGCCAGGGCGACACCGCGGTGGACGCGCTGAAAGGCGTCGACATGCGCGTGGCGCCCGGCGAGGTCGTGGGCCTGATCGGGCCATCAGGTTCGGGCAAGAGCTCGCTGCTCAAATGCCTC
>DATHRJ010000301.1:0-26072 GCA_035465455.1 Lysobacter sp. | reverse complement strand
GGATCTGGCGGCGCGCGTCGGCGACGAGGTCGGCGGCAGTGAGGGGCATGTGCATCTCCTGTGTGCGGGGCGTTATATCGTTTGACTCTAATATACGCACGTGAACGAACGATGTCGTGCGCCAACAACTTCCAGCGAGGGTTCCGGGATGGCCAGGATAGTGGTGATGGGTGCCGGGCTTGGCGGCATGGCTGCGGCCTACGAGTTGCGCGAGGCGCTGGGCAAGGCGCACCCGGTCAGCGTGGTGGGACTCGGCGACCGGTTCAGCTTCACGCCGTCCAACCCGTGGCTGGCGGTCGGCTGGCGCACGCCCGAGCAGATCACCCTGGACGCGGGCAAGCACCTTGGCGACAAGGGCATCGCCTTCCACGGCTCCGGCGCCGATCGCATCGATGCCGACGCGCGCCAGGTGCATACCGGCGACGGCGAGGTGCTCGACTACGACTACCTGCTGATCTGCACCGGACCGAAGCTCGCGTTCGACGAGGTTCCCGGCGCGGGTCCGGAGGGCGGCCACACCCAGTCGGTGTGCACCACGCCGCATGCGCAGCAGGCCTGGAATGCCTACGAGGAGTTCGTGAAGAGCCCCGGACCGGTGGTGATCGGCGCGGTGCAGGGCGCCAGCTGCTTTGGGCCCGCCTATGAGTTCGCGATGATCCTGGATGCCGACCTGCGCAAGCGCCGGATCCGCGACCAGGTGCCGATCACCTTCGTTACCAGCGAGCCGTATATCGGGCACATGGGCCTGGGCGGCGTCGGCGACTCCAAGGGGCTGATGGAGTCGGAGATGCGCCAGCGCCACATCAAGTGGATCACCAACGCCAAGGTGCGCGAAGTGCGCCCGGGCGAAGTGGTCGCGGTCGAGCACGATGCCCAGGGCCAGCCGTTGAAGGAACACGTGCTGCCGTTCAAGTACTCGATGCTGCTGCCGGCGTTCAAGGGCGTGGATGCGGTCGCGGCGGTCGATGGCCTGTGCAATCCGCGCGGCTTCGTGGTCGTCGACAAGCACCAGCGAAGCCCGAAGTACCCGCAGATATTCGCCGCCGGCGTGTGCGTCGCGATCCCGCCGGTGGAAGCCACCCCGATCGCGACCGGCGCGCCCAAGACCGGTTTCATGATCGAGTCGATGGTCACCACGATCGTGCGCAACATCAAGGCCGAACTGGCCGGTGAGCCAGCCGATTTCGAGGGCACCTGGAATGCGGTCTGTCTGGCCGACATGGGCGATACCGGCGCGGCGTTCGTGGCGCTGCCGCAGATCCCGCCGCGCAACGTGACCTGGACCAAGGTCGGCAAGTGGGTGCACGTGGCCAAGGTCGGTTTCGAGAAGTACTTCCTCTACAAGATGCGCCACGGCACCTCGGAGCCGATCTACGAGAAATACATCATGAGCCTGCTCGGCATCGAGCGGCTCAAGAGCGCCAAGCACTGACGACAGTGCCGCGCTTGCTCTTTCCTGCCGAACCGTTTTTTCTACTGGAGAACCCCATGAGCCTAGACCGTGCCGTAATGGCCTTTGCCGGCGTGATGATCCTCATCAGCATCGCGCTGACCCAACTGGTGTCGCCGCTGTGGTGGCTGTTGACCGCGTTCATCGGTCTCAACCTGCTGCAGTCCGCGTTCACCGGTTTCTGTCCGGCCGCGATGATCCTGCGCAAGCTCGGCGTCGGCCGGAACGTCGCCGCCAGCGGCTGCGGCTTCAAGTGATCCCTTCCCGACGACTGCGACAACGCCTGATCACGACGATGCGCATGACCCTGCTGGTTGGCATGTTGCTGGCCGTAGCCGCCTGCGGCAGCGAGCCCGCCGCGCCAGAGCTGCCGCCGTTGCCGGAACTGGAAACGGTCACGCTGCAGGCCGGCGACGGCATCCGCGGCCGCAGCTGGGACGGCGTGGTGGAGGCGGTGCAGCAGGCGACGCTGGATGCGCAGACCGCCGGGCGCGTGACCGTGGTCAATGTCGATGTCAACGATCCGGTCAAGGCCGGTCAGGTGCTGCTGCGACTGACCGCGGTCGAGCAGCAGGCCGGCGCCAACACCGCGCGCGCGCAGTTGCAGGCGGCGCAGGCCATGGCCGCGGAAGCGGAGGCGAACTACCGGCGGTACGCGGCACTGGCCGAAGGACAGTTCGTATCACGCGCACAGCTCGACCAGGCGCGCGCGGCGCGCGACTCGGCAGTCGCCGCGCGCAATGCCGCGCGCGCGCAACTGGCGCAGGCCGGCCAGCAGACCGAGTACACGGTGGTGCGCGCGCCATTCGCCGGCATCGTGAGCGCGCGCCTGGTCGAGCCGGGCGAGGCTGTCGCCCCGGGGCAGCGGCTGCTGGCGGTGCATGCGCCGGGTGCGCTGCGCATCGAGGTGCAGGTACCGCAATCGGAAGCCGCCGCGATCCGCGAGGCCGGTCGGGCGCAGGTGGTCATCGGCGATGGGCGCAGCGTGCAGGCTGACTCGGTCACGGTGTTCCCGGCGGCCGATCCTGCAACCCACAGTGTCGGCGTGCGGGTGAACCTGCCCGACCTGGACAATCCGCCGACGCCGGGCACCACCGCCAAGGTGGTGTTCCCGATCGCCGGCGGTGGCAGTGCCGCCGCGCTCCGGGTGCCGCGCGACGCGATCGTCCAGCGCGGCGAGATCAGCGGCGTGTATGTGCTCGCCGGCGACCGGCTGGCCCTGCGGCAGGTGCGGCTCGGCCAGCGGCTCGCCGACGAGGTCGAGGTGATTGCCGGACTGGATGCGGGCGAGCAGGTCGTGGCCGATCCGGTCGCCGCGCTGCAGGCGCTGGCCGCGCAGCGCAAGGCCGGCGGCAACGCGCATGACTGACCGCACGCCGCCCGCGCGCATGGGCATTTCGGGCCGCCTCGCCGCTGCCTTCCAGGCCAATCCGCTGACCCCGGTGCTGGCGATCCTGGGGCTGCTGCTGGGGCTGGTCGCGGTGCTGATCACGCCGCGCGAGGAAGAGCCGCAGATCGACGTGACCATGGCCAACGTGTTCGTGCCGTTCGTCGGCGCCAGCGCGCGCGATGTCGAGCAACTGGTCAGCACCCCGCTGGAACAGAAGCTGCTGGAGATCGAGGGGGTCAAGCACGTCTACTCGATCAGCCGCCCCGGCATGGCGGTGCTCACGGTCGAGTTCACGGTCGGCGTGGAGCGCCAGCCGGCGATCGTGCGGCTGTACAACCAGGTGTTCTCCAACCAGGACTGGCTGCCGCCGGGCGTCGGCGTCGGCCAGCCGCTGATCAAGCCCAAGGGCATCGACGACGTGCCGGTGATGAGCCTGACCGTGTGGACCGACGATCCGCAGCGCGGCGCCACCGAACTGGCCGAGGTCGCGCACACGCTGGAGACCGAGATCAAGCGCGTCGCCGGCACCCGCGACGTCTACACCATCGGCGCGCCCGACCGCGTGGTCGCGGTGACGCTGGAGCCGGCGCGGCTGGCCGCCTACGGCCTCACCGTGTCCGATCTCTCGCAAGCGTTGCAGGCCGCCAACGCGGTGCGCCAGATCGGCGAGCGCGTAGGTCCCGAGGGCGCGGTGCCGCTCACGGCCGGGGAGTTCCTGCTCGATGCGCAGGCGGTCGCCGACCTGGTCGTCGGGCTGGAGGGTGGCCGCCCGTTGCGCCTGGCCGATGTCGCCCAGGTGCGCGCCGGTGCCGACCTCGCGTCGCGCTATGCATGGCATGGCGCGCCGCCGGGACGCGCCGGCCCGGTAGCCGGTTTCGCGCCTGCGGTGACGATCGCGGTCGCCAAGCAGCCCGGTACCAATGCCGCCGACATCACCGGCGCGATCGCGCGCCGGATCGCGGGGCTCCAGGGCGTGGTCATCCCCGAAGGCGTCAATGTCACCGTCACCCGCGACTACGGACAGACCGCGACCGACAAGGCGTTCAAGCTGATCCAGAAACTGATGTTCGCCACCGCGTCGGTGGTGCTGCTGGTGCTGTTCGCGCTCGGCTGGCGCGAGGCGATCGTGGTCGGCAGCGCGGTCGTGCTGACCCTGGCGCTCACCCTGTTCGCCTCCTGGGCGATGGGCTTCACCCTCAATCGCGTCTCGTTGTTCGCGCTGATCTTCTCGATCGGCATCCTGGTGGACGATGCGATCGTGGTGGTCGAGAACATCCACCGGCACATGGCGCTGGGCGGCAAGACCCTGCGCGAGGCGATCCCGCCGGCGGTCGACGAGGTCGGTGGACCGACGATCCTGGCCACGTTCACCGTGATCGCGGCGCTGATGCCGATGGCATTCGTGAGCGGCCTGATGGGGCCGTACATGCGCCCGATTCCGATCAATGCCTCGGCCGGCATGCTGTTGTCACTGGCGATCGCGCTGACCGTCACCCCGTGGCTGTCGCTGAAGCTGCTGTCGCGGCATGCGCACGGCAACGGCGAGGGCCACGATCTCGCCGCTGCAGAGCACAAGCAGGCCTCGATGCTGCACCGGCTGTTCGACAAGGTCATGCGCCCGTTCCTGGACCGCAACACCGGGGCGCGCCGGCGCAAGTGGCTGTTCGCGAGCATGGCCGGACTGGTGGTGCTGGCGGCATCCTTGGCGGTGGTGCAGCTGGTGGTGCTGAAGATGCTGCCGTTCGACAACAAGTCCGAGTTCCAGGTCGTGGTCGACCTGCCCGAGGGACGCGCGCTGGAAGACACCAACGCGCTGCTGACCGAACTGGCCGGCGTGGTCGACGGCGTGCCGGAGGTACTCCACTACCAGGGCTACGCCGGCACCTCGGCGCCGATGAACTTCAACGGCCTGGTGCGCCAGTACTTCCTGCGCAGCGGCAGCAATGTCGGCGACCTGCAGGTCAATCTGGTCGACCAGCACCACCGCGACCGCCAGAGCCACGAGATCGCGCGCGCGCTGCGGCCGCAGCTGGTCGAGGTCGGGCTGCGGCACGGCGCGTCGGTCAAGGTGGTGGAAGTGCCGCCGGGTCCGCCGGTGCTGTCGCCGGTGGTCGCCGAGCTTTACGGGCCGGACTACGCGCGCAGCCGCGAGCTTGCGCTGGAGTTGGCGCAGCGCTTCGGCGAAACCGAGGGCATCGTCGACGTCGACACCAGCGTGGAATCGGACGCGCCACGCGAGACGGTCGTGGTCGACCGCGCCCGCGCCGCGCGCCTGGGCGTGCCGCAGTCGGCGATCGCCGATGCGCTCGCGGCCGCGGTGTCGGGGCTGGACGCGACCTACGTCCACGACGGCACCTCCAAGTACCCGCGTCCGGTGCGCCTGCGCCTGCCGGCGTCGGAGCAGGCCGACATCGACCGGCTGCTGGCGCTGCGCGTGCGCGGCGGCGAAGGCCAACTGGTGCCGCTGTCGGAGCTGGTCAGCGTGCAGCGCGGCACCTGGGACGGCGCGATCCACCACAAGGACCTGCTGCCGGTGGTCTACGTCACCGGCGACGAGGCCAGCGACATCGACAGCCCGCTGTACGGCATGTTCGACATCGTCGGCCAGCTCAACGATGCCGCCGTCGGCGGCCAGCGGATCGGGCAGACCTTCATCGCCCAGCCCGAGGACACCAGCGACTTCGCGATCAAGTGGGACGGCGAATGGCAGATCACCTACGAGACCTTCCGCGACATGGGCATCGCCTACGCCGCCGGCATGGTGCTGATCTACCTGCTGGTGGTGGCGCAGTTCCGCAGCTACCTGGTGCCGCTGGTGATCATGGCCCCGATCCCGCTGACCGTGATCGGGGTGATGCCCGGCCACGCGTTGCTCGGCGCGCAGTTCACGGCCACCTCGATGATCGGCATGATCGCGTTGGCCGGCATCATCGTGCGTAACTCGATCCTGCTGGTGGACTTCATCAACCAGCAGATCCGCGAGGGCCGCGAGCCGGGCGATGCCGTGGTCGAGGCCTGCGCGGTGCGCGCAAAACCCATCGTGCTGACTGGCCTGGCGGCGATGATGGGCGCGTTCTTCATCCTCGACGATCCGATCTTCAACGGCCTGGCGGTCTCGCTGATCTTCGGCATCCTGGTCAGCACGGTGCTGACGCTGGTGGTGATCCCGCTGCTGTACTACACCTTGCTGCGCTGGAGACCGACGAAGGCGCTTGCATGAGCGACGATGCCGTCATCGGCGTCCAACCCGGCGTCCAACCCGGCGGGCCCCGGGTCGAGGTGCCGCAACCGCAACAACCATGACGGGAGAAGCTGCCGTGAGTGCCATCGAACCGCCGATCAGCGTGACCCTGGAGCAGGAGTCCGACTTCTCGTTCCGGATCACCTTCGACCACAAGGCGTTCGCGCCGCTGCTCACCGACGAGCCGTCGCCGCTGGGGCACGACCGCGGGCCGAATCCCGCGCGGCTGCTGCTGGCCAGCGTGGTCAATTGCCTCACCGCCAGCCTGCTGTTCGCGCTGCGCAAGTACAAGAACACGCCGGGGAAGCTGCGCGCGACGGTCACGGCCACGCCGATGCGCAACCTGGAAGGGCGGTTGCGCATTCCACAGGCATTCGTCGAGATCCAGCTGCCCGAAGGCAACGAGAACTACGCGCAGCTCGATCGCGTCCTCGAGCAGTTCCAGCAGTTCTGCATCGTCACCGAAAGCGTGCGGCAGGGCATCGAGGTGGAGGTGACGGTGAAAGATATCCACGGCCACGTGCTGCTGGGTGACAAGAGCTTCGAAGCCGGCTCTTGAAGACAGCTGCGTTCTCCCGGAAGACCTACAACTGGTTGATCGGGATCTTGAGATAGCGCACGCCGTTGTCCTCGGCCGGCGGCAGCGCCCCGGCGCGGATGTTGACCTGCACCGCGGGCAGGATCAGCGTCGGCATGTCCAGCGTCGCGTCGCGCTCGGTGCGCATGCGGATGAACTGCGCCTCGTCGATGCCCTCGTGCATGTGGATGTTGTCGCGCTTCTGCTGGCCGATCGTGGTCTGGCAAGCGACCTCGCGCCCGCCGGGGCCATAGTCGTGGCAGACGAACACACGGGTCGCATCGGGCAATTCGAACAGCCGCCGGATCGAGCGGTACAACGTGGCCGCATCGCCCCCTGGGAAGTCGCAACGCGCGGTGCCGCCGTCGGGCATGAACAGCGAGTCGCCGGTGAACAGGGCATCGCCGATCAGGTAGGCGTTGCTGTCGCTGGTGTGGCCCGGCACCGGGATCACCCGGCCTTCGAGTGCGCCGATGCGAAAGCGCTCGTCGGCAGCGAACAGATGATCGAACTGCGAGCCGTCGACCGGGAAGTGCTCGCCGAGGTTGAAGATCCCGCGGAAGGTCTTCTGCACCTTGCCGATGCCTTCGCCGATCGCCAGCTGCGCCTGCGGCAATGGCTGTTTCAGCCAGTGGCCGGCGCTGAGGTGGTCGGCGTGGGCGTGGGTCTCCAGGATCCAGCGCACGTCCAGTGCCTGCGCGCGCACGAAATCCAGCAGCGCCTGTGCCGAGCCGGTTGAGGTGCGCGCGGCCTTCGGGTCGAAGTCGAGCACCGGGTCGATGATCGCCGCCGCATTCCCGTGCGGCTCGACCACCACGTAACTCCACGTGTTGCTGTCCTGGTGGAAGAACGGTTGAACTTGTGGCTGCATGCTGCTTCCCGTGCGCTGGCTTGGGTGAAAATGCTGATCCGGCGGGCCTTAAGATAGCGTGCCCACGTACCATGAAACATGAGGATCCAGACGATGCCGCGCAACAAGCTCCTGAACATCGCTTTCATGCTGGCCGCGCTGTTTGCCGCGCCCGCGCTTGCGGCGGCGGTCGAAGCCATTGGCAGCGCACCGGCGACTGCGGCGGAGTCGACCATTCCAGGGTTCCGCCAGCCGCGGGCTCAACTGCTGACCGGCGGTCAGCCCGGCGTCGATGCCTGGTCGCGGATGGGAGCGGCCGGCGTGCGGACCGTCATCAACCTGCGCACCGACGAGGAACTCGCTGGCCGCGACGAGGCGGCGGAAGTGGCGGCGGCCGGCCTGGGCTATCGGCACCTTCCGGTCGCGGGTGCGGGCGACATCACGGTGGCCAACGCACTCGCGCTGTGGCGGCTGATCGAGCAGGCCGACGGTACCGTGGTGGTGCACTGCGCCTCGGGCAACCGCGTTGGCGCGCTGCTTGCGCTCGGTGCCGCCCAGCACGGGATGGACACCGAGGCTGCGGTCGCATTCGGTAAGGCCGCGGGGCTGGGCAACGCCGAGGCGCGCGTTCGCGAGATGCTGGCCGCGCCGGGCGGCCGCTAGCGGCTCTCGTCAGCCGCCGAGCGCGGCGTTGAGCAGTGCCGCCAGTTGTGATCCGCCGCGGCGCAACTGTGCTTCGGCGACCGGGCGCCAGGTCTGCACGTACTCGCGGCTGATCTTCGCGCTGGCCGGATACAGTCCCGGCTCGCGGACCACGCGGCACGACGCTTCAGCCCAGCCCGCGGCGTCCGGCGGCAACGGCTGCCTGCTGCGCGTCACCGCGAGCGGCATTGCCCGCAGGCGCTGCAGGTAAGCCGTCTCGTCCAGTCCGCTGCTGCCGAGCATTCCGCTGTCCCACAGCGAATGCAGGTTGCTGCCGCGACCATCGAGGTTCACCTGGAAGTCGTTGCCGCCCTTGTCATGCGCGAACCCGGCATGCAGCGGCTGGTGCACGTCACCGACGAAATGCACCACGAACTTCAGCGCCTGCGCGCGCTGCGCGCGCGGGCGGCTGCGGTCGGCGAGGATCGCGGCCTGGTTGCGGATCGCCTCGACCACGCAGTCGCCGCCGCGGCAGGCAAGCGCGGCGTCATAGGCGCAACCGTGCTCGGCGATGTTGACGTAATGCCACTTCGCGCTGCGACGGCCGAGGTCCGGATCGTTGGCGCGCAGGTCGTCGGCCCAGGCCGCGATTCCCGGCAGGGTCGGGTCGGCCTCGCCGGCCAGCAGTTCGGCAACCGCAGTGCGGGCGTGCGGCGACAGGTCGTCCCAGGCCAATGCCGCCACCAGCCGGTGGCCGGTCCGGCCCCATGCGAAGGCGGGAGTGGCCACCGTGCACAGCAATGCGAAGCACAGGACGGGCAGGGTAAATCGACGCATGCAGGGCGTTCCGGTGGGGTGGGGGTCAACAACGCGGCGTGGGAACCGCTAAAATAACGTATTCGACTATTTCCGCCTCAGGGAGCAACACCATGGCCATCAAGGTTGGCATCAACGGCTTCGGTCGCATCGGCCGCAACGTGCTGCGCTCCGCGGTGCAGAACTTCGGCAACGAGATCGAAATCGTCGCGATCAACGACCTGCTCGAGCCCGATTACCTCGCGTACATGCTGCAATACGATTCGGTGCATGGCCGCTTCCCGGGCACGATCGCGGTCGACGGCGACGACCTGCTGGTCAACGGCAGGAAGATCCGCCTGACCCAGGAGCGCGACCCGGCCAACCTCAAGTGGGACCAGGTGGGTGCCGACGTGGTGATCGAGTCGACCGGGCTGTTTCTCGACAAGGCCAGCGCTCAGAAGCACCTGGATGCCGGCGCGAAGAAGGTGATCCTGTCGGCGCCGTCCAAGGACGACACCCCGATGTTCGTGTTCGGCGTCAACGACGCCAAGTACAACGGCGAAGCGATCATCTCCAATGCCAGTTGCACCACCAACTGCCTGGCGCCGCTGGCCAAGGTGCTGCACGACAAGTGGGGCATCAAGCGCGGCCTGATGACCACCGTGCACGCCGCCACCGCAACCCAGAAGACCGTCGACGGCCCGAGCAACAAGGACTGGCGTGGCGGCCGCGGCATCCTGGAGAACATCATCCCGTCGAGCACCGGGGCGGCCAAGGCGGTCGGCGTGGTGATCCCGGAGCTCAACAAGAAGCTCACCGGCATGTCGTTCCGCGTGCCGACCTCCGACGTGTCGGTGGTCGACCTCACGGTGGAGCTGGAAACCGATGCGACCTATGCCGAGATCTGCGCCGAGATGAAGTCGCAGTCCGAAGGCGCGCTCAAGGGCATCCTGGGCTACACCGAAGACAAGGTCGTGGCGACCGATTTCCGTGGCGACGCGCGCACCTCGATCTTCGACGCCGGCGCGGGCATCGCGCTGGACGGCACCTTCGTCAAGCTGGTCAGCTGGTACGACAACGAATGGGGCTACTCCAACAAGTGCCTGGAGATGGTCAAGGTGGTTGCCGCGAAGTAGCCACGGCTCCCCGCGGGTCCCCGGCCGCTGGCCTGGGACCCACGATTGGCCAGCGCCGCATCGGGGCGCCGTGACGACGGGTCCCGCACGCAGGGCTCCACGCGCCGGGCTGGAGGTTGCCGGCTGCGCCGCGGGCTAGTAGCTTCAGCGGATGTACCTCGCCTGGCTCCTGGCATGACCGATTCTTCGCCGCGGGCACCATCGCTGCGGCGCCAGTTCACCAACGTGATGCTGTTCGGGGTGCTGCTGCCGGCGCTGGTGCTGATCGCCGGACTGGTCTGGTTCAACGTGGGGCATGAGCGTCGCGGCGTAGACCAGCGGACGGCGTCGGTTGCGGTATCGACCGCGCGCGAAGTGGATGAGTTCATCGCCGCGCATCGTGCCGCGGTCATCCTGCTCGCCGAGCGCCGGAGCGAGGAAGGCAGTGCCGGCGATCCGGCGCGCTGGACGCAGGATCTGGCCCGCGTGCGCAGGAACTACCCGGGATTCGTCACCATGCTGGTCACGGATGGGGCCGGGACCATGCGTTTCAGCGACCCGGCGCTCGCCACGCCCCTGGCCACCGTGCGCAGCGTGGCCGACCGCGCCTATTTCCGCGAACCGGCACGCACTGGACACGCCTATGTGTCGGATGCGTTCCGGGGGCGCGCTCTGGGCACCGATTCGCTGGTCGCGATTTCCGCGCCAATGACCGGCCCTAAAGGTTTTGCCGGCGTGGTCGAAGGATCGATCCGCTCCGACACCGTGACCGCGGCACGGTTCGCGGCGCTGCAGGCGCGCGGCTACGAGGTGCTGTTGCTCGACAGTGCGGCGCGCGTCATCCATGCCAGCGATGGCATCGGGTTGCGACCGCTGGACTCGATCGACGGCAGCGGCTTCGAGCCGGTGCTGCAGGTTCGGGACACCAAAGGCGCTTCGAGCAAACTGCACCTGTTGCGCGGCGTGCTGGCCGAGGATGGCGACGCGTACGCGGCGAGCGCGGATCTGGCGTCGGGATGGCAGCTGCTCGTGATGGTACCCAGAAGCTTGATGATCGCCGAAGTGAGGGCGAAGATCGTTGCCCCCATGGCGCTGCTGCTGATCTTCGTGTTCGGCGTGACGGCAGCCTCGTGGCTGCAGTTGAGTACGCTGCAGGCCGGCATCCGCGGATTGCTGCGGACGCTGCAGGATTTCGCGCTCGGCGGCGGGCGGTCCATCCAGCACGCCGGGATGCCAGCGGAACTGCAACCCGTCGTGGCAGGAATCGACCAGCTCGGGGATCGCCTCGACACCGCCTACGCCGAACTCAAGCAGGCGATGGACAGGCAGAGCGAACTGGCCGCGTCGCTGAGCACGGTCGTAGCCACCCGCGAGCGTCAGATCGAGGCGCGGACCGGGGAGCTGCGCAACGCCAACGCCGAGCTGGACCGGATCAGTCGCACCGACGCATTGACCGGCTGCCTGAACTACCGCGGCTTCCAGGAGGTTTCAGCCCGGCTATGGAACCAGTCTGGCCAGAGCGGTCGACCGTTTTCGGTGCTGGCGATGGACATCGATTTCTTCAAGGACTACAACGACCGGTACGGCCACCAGGCGGGCGACAACGCACTGCGCAGGTTCGCCGGCGCGGCACGCTCCTCGCTGTATCACGCCAGCGACGCGCTGGTGCGGACCGGGGGCGAGGAGTTCGTGGTTTTCCTCCCGGACACGACCCTGCAACAGGCCATGGAGGTGGCCGAGCGCGTGCGCAGCAGTCTGGTGCGGGCCGAAATCATCCACGAGGGCTCGCCACGAAGAATGCTGACGGTAAGCATCGGCGTAGCCGCCCGCGGTGCCACCGACGACGACACGCCCCAAGCGATGCTCGAGCGCGCCGACAAAGCGCTGTACCAGGCCAAGCATTCCGGGCGGGACCGGGTGGCAAGCAGGGTCGATGCACCGGCCCAGGAGCCAGGGACGGGGCAATTGAACGAGGTGCCTTGATTCCCCGCTTTTCCACCACGCCAGGAGGCGGGCACGCCGGGTTCCGGTCGACCACTACTTTCCGCGCAGGCGCGCGTGCCTCATCGCTCTGCGCGTAAACCGGCAAGGGTGCATCGCGCCAGTCGAGCGCGCAGCCGTCCTGTTCCCGGCGGCGTTGCACCTGACGCGGATCAAGGCGAGCCGGACGCGACCGGCCGATACTGGCGCCACGGAAAACGGCCATTGCAAGCCCTGGCCTGCCGTATCCCACTGTCGCTAACCCAGGAGTTCTTCCATGATCCGTTCTTTGCTCGCGGTTGCCCTGCTCGGCATGATCGCCACCCCCGCGTTCGCCGCGGACTGCAAGGTCACCGTCGAGAGCACCGATGCAATGCAGTTCACCACCAAGTCCCTCATCGTCCCGGCCTCCTGCAAGCAGTTCACCATCACCCTCAAGCACACCGGCAAGCTGCCGCGGAACGTCATGGGCCACAACCTGGTGCTGGGCAAGACCGCCGACCTGGGCGCGATCAATGCCGATGGCATGAAGGCGGGCCTCGCCAGCCAGTACGTCAAGCCCGGCGATGCTCGCGTGATCGCGGCCAGCAAGGTCATCGGCGGCGGTGAGAGCACGACGGTCAACGTCCCGGTCGGAAAGCTCAAGGCCGGGGAGAGCTATACCTACTTCTGCTCGTTCCCGGGTCACTCCGCGCTCATGAAGGGCACGCTCAGTCTAGGCAAGTAAGCTTGGTGCGGCCGGTGACGGCCGCGCACTGCCGGAACACCACAACGCCATGATCGCAACGACAACGCTCACCGAATCCGACATCGCGCTGCTGGTGGACCGCTTCTACGAAAAGGTGCGCCGCGACCCCGACCTGGGCGCGGTGTTCAACCCGGCCGTGCACGACTGGGATGCGCACAAGGCGACGCTGGTGTCGTTCTGGGCGTCGGTGGCGCTGCGTGCGGGAAGCTACCGTGGCAATCCGATGGCCATGCATCGCTCCCATCCGATCAATGCGGCCCATTTCGATCGCTGGCTGGCCCTGTGGCGCGAGACGGCGTTCGAGGTGCTGGACGCGGCGCATGCGGCCGAGTTCTGCCGTTATGCCGATTCCATCGCGCGCAGCCTGAAATACGGGCTCGGGCTGGATCAGTACCGGCGACCGCTGGGTTTGCCGGTCGCTGGTGTCGACACGTGATGCGCCTGCACGGCTGATGCCGCAACGCGGCCCCGGCCGCCGGGGTTCGCGCCTGCACCTGCGCGGGGTATCGAAAACCCGCAGAGCGTAAAAACCCGCAGAGCGTACGGTTTCCCTTGCGCGGGTCGGGCCGCGACAATAGGCAGACAGGCGCGCCGCGCCACGACCTTCAAGGAGCCGCCATGGCCATCGTCCGCATGACCGATCTCGACCTCGCCGGCAAGCGCGTGCTGATCCGCGAGGATCTCAACGTCCCGATCGAGCCCGCCGACGGCCAGCCGGCACGCATCACTTCCGAGCAGCGGATCACCGCCGCGCTGCCGACGCTGCGGCTGGCGCTGGAGAAGGGCGCCGCGGTCATGGTGATGTCGCACCTGGGCCGTCCGAAGGAGGGCGTGTGGAGCGAGGACGACTCGCTGGCGCCGGTCGCGCGGCGGCTGTCGGAGTTGCTGGGGATCGAGGTGCCGCTGGTCCGGGACTGGGTCGGCGGCGTCCAGGTGCGGCCCGGGCAGCTGGTGCTGCTGGAGAACTGCCGCATGAACGTCGGTGAGAAGGCCGACGACGACGCGCTGGCGAAGGCCTATGCCGAGTTGTGCGACGTGTTCGTCATGGACGCGTTCGGCACCGCGCACCGGGCCCAGGCCTCGACCCATGGTGTGATCAAACACGCGAAGATCGCCGCCGGCGGGCCGCTGTTGATGGCCGAGCTGGACGCGCTGGGCAAGGCGTTGCATGCGCCCGCGCGGCCGCTGCTGGCGATCGTCGCCGGCTCCAAGGTCAGCACCAAGCTGGAACTGCTGGCGTCGCTGGCGGGCAAGGTCGACCAGCTGATCGTCGGCGGCGGCATCGCCAACACGTTCATCGCCGCGATCGGCCACGGGGTCGGCAAGTCGCTGGTCGAACTGGACCTGGTCGACACCGCCAGGAAGATCATGGACGAGGCGAAGGCGCGCGGGGCCGAGATTCCGGTGCCGAGCGATGTGGTCGTGGCGCCGGCATTCGCCGCCGACGCACCGGCCACGGTCAAGCCGATCGATGCGATCGACAGCGACGACATGATACTCGACATCGGCCCCGACACCGCGCGCCGCTACGCCGGGATGATCGCCAGCGCCGGCACCGTGGTCTGGAACGGGCCGGTCGGGGTGTTCGAGTTCGATGCATTCGGCCACGGCACCGAAACCCTCGCGCGCGCGATCGCCGCCTCCGATGCGTTTTCCATCGCCGGCGGCGGCGACACCCTGGCGGCGGTCGACAAGTACGGCATCGCCGATGACATCGGATACATTTCCACCGGCGGCGGTGCGTTCCTGGAATTCCTCGAGGGCAAGGAACTGCCGGCGGTGGCGGCGTTGAACGCACGCGGTGGCTGAGTAAGCCATCGATATCCGCAGCGAACGCTGCATACGTAATCACCACTGGCGCGCAACGTCGCTGTGCTAGCGTGCCGCGAGCCTCGGAAAACCGCCATGCCCGCCGTCCTTCGTCGCACCAAGATCCTCGCCACCCTTGGCCCCGCCACCGACGCGCCCGGGGTGCTCGACGCCCTGCTCACCGCCGGGGTCGACGTGGTCCGTCTCAACTTCTCCCATGGAGACCCGGCATCGCAGATCGCACGGGCCAATGCCGTGCGTGAGGCTGGCAGGCGGCTGGGCTGCGAAATCGGCATCCTGGCCGACCTGCCGGGGCCGAAGATCCGGATCGAGCGCTTCGCCGAGGGCAAGGTGATGCTCACGGCCGGCGAACGCTTCGACCTGGTCGCCAGCGCCGACGCCCCGCCGGGCAACGAGCGCGAGGTCGGGCTCAGCTATCTCGGGCTGCCCGGCGACGTGCGCCCCGGCGACGTGCTGCTGCTGGACGACGGCATGCTGCAGTTGCGAGTGGACAAGGTCGAGGGCGAGCGGATCATCACCTGCGTGCTCAACGACGGTGCGCTGTCGGACCGCAAGGGCCTCAACAAGCAGGGCGGCGGCCTCTCGCTGGGTGCGCTGACGCAGCGCGACCGCGAGCTGATCGCGGTCGCCGCGGAGTTGGGCGCGGACTTCATCGCGGTGTCGTTCTGCCGCAATGCCGCCGACATGCACGAGGCGCGGCGGATCGCGCGCGAGGCCGGCAGCAACGCGGCCATGGTGTCGAAGATCGAACGCACCGAGGCGATCGAGAACCTGGCCGAGATCATCGACGCCAGCGACGTGGTCATGGTCGCGCGCGGCGATCTGGGCGTGGAGATCGGCGATGCCGAGTTGCCCGGGTTGCAGAAGAAGATCATCCGCGAGTCGCTTGCCCGCAACCGGGTGGTGATCACCGCCACCCAGATGCTGCAGTCGATGGTCGACAGCCCGATCCCGACCCGCGCCGAGGTGCTGGACGTGGCCAACTCGGTCATCGACGGCACCGACGCGGTGATGCTGTCGCAGGAGACCGCGGCCGGGCGCTACCCGGTCAAGGCGATCGAGGCGATGGCGCGTATCTGCCTCGGCGCCGAACGCCAGTTCTCGCACGACACCGATTTCGAAGCGGCCCCGCGCAACCTGCAGCGCGCCGACCAGGCGGTCGCGATGGCGGCGATGTTCCTGTCCGAGCACATCGGCGTGCGCGCGATCGTGGCGATGACCGAATCCGGCGGCACCGCGCGCTACCTGTCGCGCTTCCGCTCGCCGGCGCCGGTGTTCGCGCTCTCGCGCCACGACGGCACCCGGCGGCAGATGGCGCTGATGCGCGGGGTGGTGCCGATCGAGTTCGACAGCCGCGGGCTGGCATCGCGCGATGCCGCGCGCAGCGCGGTGAAGCAACTGTTCGAAGGCGACTTCCTGGAGCAGGGCGAGCGCCTGATCTTCACCAGCGGCGACCACATGGAACAGCACGGCGCGACCAACACATTGCGCCTGCTGCAGGTGGGTGAGGACGGACAGGCCGAGGGTCTGGGAGTGCTCTGACGCCGGTTTCACGGACCTCGAACGCTGCGTCAAGGCTATAATCATGGGCTTCCCACGCTCCTCAGGACGTCCAATGAGCATCGAACAGCTTGCCGAAACCGCCCAGGCCATGGTTGCCCCGGGCAAGGGCATCATCGCGATCGACGAGTCCAACGCGACCATCAAGAAGCGTTTTGACGGCGTCGGCGTCGAGTGCACCGAGGAGAACCGGCGCGCCTACCGCGAAATGCTGCTGGGCACGCCGAAGCTGGGCGACTACATCTCCGGGGCGATCCTGTTCGACGAGACGATCCGCCAGTCGACGAAGGACGGCACGCCGTTCACCAGGCTGATGATGGACAACGGCATCATCCCCGGGATCAAGGTCGACAAGGGCACCCAGCCGCTGGCCGGCTTTCCTGGCGAGATGGTCACCGAGGGCCTCGACGGACTGCGCGCGCGGCTGGAGGAGTACTACAAGCTCGGCGCGCGTTTTGCCAAGTGGCGCGCGGTGATCAACATCGGCGACGACACCCCGTCGGGCACCTGCATCGAGGCCAACAGCCACGCGCTCGCGCGCTATGCGGCGCTGTGCCAGGAGCAGGGCCTGGTGCCGATGGTCGAGCCGGAGGTGATCATGGACGGCAGCCACGACATCGAGACCTGCTACGAGGTCACCGAGGTCACGCTGCGCTCGCTGTTCGGCTCGCTCTACGAGCACAGCGTGATGCTGGAAGGCACGATCCTGAAGGCGTCGATGGTGCTGCCGGGCACCACCAGCGGCGAGAAGGCCACGGTCGAGGAAGTCGCCGCCGCCACCCTGCACGTGCTGAAGTCGGCGGTACCGGCGACGCTCCCGGGCATCGTGTTCCTGTCGGGCGGCCAGTCCGACGAGGACGCGACCGCACACCTGGATGCCATGAACAAGATGGGCCCGCACCCGTGGCCGCTGTCGTTCTCCTACGGACGGGCGATGCAGTCGGCGGCGCTCAAGCTGTGGTCGCAGGACATCGCGAAGAACATCGCCCAGGCGCAGGAGACGGTGTACGCCCGCGCCCGCGACAACGGCCTGGCGGCGCTTGGACAGTGGAAGCCGGCGGCCTGATCACTGCCGTGGATGCCGGTTGACGACCGGCTGCCCGACAAGGAAACGCCGGCGAAATGCCGGCGTTTTTCATGCGCGATCGCCCGGGCTCACTGCCCGGCAAGCCACTCGTCGTCGGAACCCTCGTTGACGCCCTCGAACAGGAATGTGCTCAGGTAGCGCTCGCCGGTATCGGGCAGCATCGCCAGGATCACCGCGCCCTTGTCGGCATCGCGGGCCACTTCGAGCGCGGCGGCGGCAGTGGCGCCGGCGGAAATGCCCACGAAGATGCCTTCCTCCTGCGCCAGCCGGCGCGCGGTGTCGCGCGCGAGCACATCATCGATCAACACGTTGGCGTCGGCGACGTGGCGGTTGAGTACCTCGGGAATGAAATCCGGGGTCCAGCCCTGGATCTTGTGCGGCTGCCACTCCTTGCCCTCCAGCAGCGCCGCGACGGCCGGCTCGCAGGTGGTGATGCGCACGCCCGGGCGTGCGACCTTGAGCACCTCACCCACGCCGGTAAGGGTGCCGCCGGTGCCCCAGCCGGTAACGAAATGATCGAGCCGGCGGCCGGCGAAATCCTGCAGGATCTCCGCCCCCGTGGTCTGGCGGTGATAAGCGGGGTTGGCGGGGTTCTGGAACTGGCGGGCCAGGAACCAGCCATGCTGGTGCGCCAGTTGCTCGGCACGGCGCACCATGCCGCTGCCGCGCTCGGCCGCTGCGGTGAGGATCACCTTGGCGCCGTAGGCACGCATCAGCTTGCGTCGTTCGATCGAGAACGTCTCGCTCATGACCGCGACGAAGCGGTAGCCTCGCGCCGCGCACACCATCGCCAGCGCCACGCCGGTGTTGCCGGAGGTCGCCTCGACCACGGTGTCCCCGGGCTTGAGCTCGCCGCGGCTCTCGGCGTCCAGGATGATGGCCAGCGCGAGGCGGTCCTTGACCGAACCGCCGGGGTTGAACGACTCGACCTTGACGTAGACCGTGACGTGGGCCGGGGCAAGGCGGTGCAGTCGCACTACCGGCGTACGGCCAATCGTGTCGAGGATGCTGTCATGGATCATCGGGCTTCTCCTGAGGGGGTGCATCCGTATCCGGTCAGCCTCCGTAACTGCCGGAAATGGCTGCCTGGGCACCATGGCTCCGGCAGAGTGCCACAGCGATAGCGCGACCGCCGTCAAGAAAGGCCGCGCAGGGCGGGATCCGGAGTAAACCTTTGGCTCAGGCGCGCGTTACCACCGGGCGGCTAGACTTCCCGTCTGGCGTACGACCAGACAATCCCCTTCCCCGTTTTGAGAGAGGCATGCGAACCGATTTCCGACTCGGCGCCATCGGCGTCCTGGTACTGCTCTTGTCCGCCTGCGGCAGCGACGGGGCCCCCCAGGACGGCGCGAAGGACCGCCCGATCCCGGTGACCACCCAGCGCGTGCAGGCGCGGCCGTGGAACGACACCGTGCAGGCGCTGGGCACGGTCAAGGCGCGCGAGTCGGTGACCGTGACCTCGAAGGTCAGCGAGACGGTGCGCAACGTGCATTTCGACAGTGGCGACCTGGTCAAGGCCGGTGCGCCGCTCGTCACCCTGAGCGGCGAATCGCAGCAGGCCGAACTGGCTGCGGCGCAGGCCGCCGCCAACGAAGCCGGCCAGTTGCTGCGGCGACAGGACGAGCTGGCGGCGCAACAACTGATCGCGCGCTCGACCCTGGACAGCCAGCGCGCCACCCGCGACGCCGCCAACGCGCGGGTCCGGCAGATCCGCACGCAACTGGCCGACCGGGTGATCCGCGCGCCGTTCGCGGGGGTGCTGGGCCTGCGCCAGGTCAGCCCCGGTTCGCTGGTCACCCCCGGCACGCCGATCGCCACGCTCGACGACATCGAGCGGGTCTACGTCGACTTCCCGGTGCCCGAGACGCTGCTGGCATCGCTCAGCCCCGGGCAGCGACTCAGCGGCACCAGTGCGGCGTATCCGGGCGAGACCTTCGACGGCATCATCAGCACGATCGATTCGCGCGTCGACCCGAACACGCGCTCGGTGATCGTGCGCGGCGAGTTCCCCAATTCCGAACGCCGCCTGCGTCCGGGCATGCTGGTGCAGATCATCCAGAGCGGGCCGCAACGCCAGGCGCTGCTGGTGCCGGAAATCGCGATCGTGCAGGTCGGCAGCCAGTCGTTCGTGTACCGCGTTGGCGACGACGACAAGGTCGAGCAGGTCGATGTCGTGATCAGCACCCGGCGCGAGGGCCTGGCCGAAGTCGTCAAGGGGCTCAGCGCCGGCGACCGGATCGTGGTCGACGGCACCGGCAAGCTGCGCCCGGGCAGCACGATCACCGAGCAGGCCGCCGCGCAGCCGGCGCAGGATGCCGCCGGCGGCACCGAGATCAAGCCGCAGCAGGACTGACCGCGCATGAACATCTCCGACCTGTCGATCCGCCGCCCCGTCTTCGCCACGGTGATGAGCCTGCTGCTGATCGTGCTGGGCATCATGGCGTTCTCGCGCCTGACCCTGCGCGAACTGCCCGCGATCGACCCGCCGGTGGTGTCGGTGGACGTCTCGTACCCGGGGGCATCGGCCAGCGTGGTCGAGACCCGGATCACCCAGGTGCTGGAGGACGCGCTGTCGGGCACCGAGGGCGTGGAGACGATCCAGTCGCGCAGCGTCAACGGGCGCTCCTCGATCAGCATCGAATTCACCCTGGCGCGCGATATCGAGGCGGCCGCCAACGACGTGCGCAGCGCGGTCAGCCGCGTCGCCGACCGCCTGCCCGACGAGGCCGATCCGCCGGAGATCGAGAAGGCCGAGAGCGACTCGGAAACCATCATGTGGCTCAACATGAGCTCCAGCGCGATGGACACGCTGCAGCTGAGCGACTACGCCGAGCGCTACATCGTCGACCAGCTGGCGAGCATCGACGGCGTCGCCCAGGTGCGCGTCGGCGGGCGCCAGCGCTATGCCATGCGGGTGTGGCTGGACAGCGCGGCGATGGCGGCGCGCGGCATCACCGCCGGCGACATCGAAAGCGCGTTGCGCGCCGAGAACGTCGAGCTGCCGGCCGGGCGGATCGAGTCGGATACCCGCGATTTCACCCTGCGCGTCGCCCGCGGCTACAAGGAGGCCGCCGACTTCAGCCAGATCCCGCTGTTGCAGGGCGATGATGGCTACGTGGTGCGACTCGGGGACGTGGCCAAGGTCGAGCTGGCCTCGGCCGAGCGCCGCCAGTACTACCGCAGCAACGGTGAGCCGAACATCGGCCTGGGCATCGTCAAGACGTCCACCGCCAACAGCCTCGACGTCGCCCGCGCAATGCGCGCCGAGGCCGAGCGCATCCAGCAGACGCTGCCCAGTGGCACCGACATCTTCGTCGCGTTCGACGCCACCGTGTTCATCGAGGCCGCGGTCAACCGCGTGTACTGGACCCTCGCCGAGGCGATCGCGCTGGTGCTGCTGGTGATCTGGCTGTTCCTGGGCAGCTTCCGCGCCGCGCTGATCCCGGCGTTGACGGTACCGGTGTGCCTGGTCGCCGCCTTCATCCCGCTGTACCTGTTCGGCTTCTCGATCAACCTGCTGACCCTGCTGGCGGTGGTGCTGTCGATCGGGCTGGTGGTCGATGACGCGATCGTGGTGCTGGAGAACATCCAGCGCCGCGCCGACCAGGGCGAACCGAAGCTGGTGGCGGCCAGGCGCGGCACCAAGCAGGTCGCGTTCGCGGTGATCGCGACCACCGCGGTGCTGGTCGCGGTGTTCCTGCCGGTCGGCTTCATGGAGGGCACCACCGGGCGCCTGTTCCGCGAGCTGTCGGTCGCCCTGGCCGGCGCGGTGGCGCTGTCGGCGTTCGTCGCGCTGACCCTGACCCCGATGATGGCGTCCAAGCTGGTGCGGCCGCACAGCGAGGAGAAATCCACGCGCATGCACCAGTGGATCAACACCCGGCTGGCGCAGCTGACCGACGGCTACCGCCGCTTCCTCGACCGCAACGTCGAGCGGCCGTGGCTGTTCGGTGGGCTGGTGGTCGCCGCCTTCGCGTGCATCGGTTTGCTGGTGATGGTGATCCCGCGCGAACTGGCGCCGCCGGAAGATCGCGGCGCGTTCTTCGTCTCGGTCGTGGGCCCCGAAGGCGCCGGCTTCGACTACACCGTCGAGCAGGTCAACCAGGTCGAGAAGGTCTTCGCCGGACTGACCGGCGGCGACCAGCCGATCCAGCGCTACAACACGCGCGTGCCCGGCGGCTGGGGTGCCAGCGAGGAAATGCACACCGGCCAGGTGATCGTGTTCCTGCAGGACTGGAACAAGCGCAGCGCCAGCACCAATGACGTGGTCAGCGGCCTGCGCCGCACGCTGGGCGAACTGCCCGGGGTGCGCGCCAATCCGATCGTGCGCACCGGGCTGGTGCGCAGTGGCGGCCAGCCGCTGCAGATCGTGCTCGGAGGCCCGGATTACGCCGAGCTGGCGCAATGGCGCGACCGCCTGCTGGCGCGCATGGAGAGCAACCCGAACCTGTTCTCGGCCGACTCGGACTACAAGGAGACCCGGCCGCAGATGCGCGTGGAGATCAACCGCCAGCGCGCCTCCGACCTGGGCGTGAGCGTGTCCGACATCGGCCGTTCGCTGGAGACGATGATGGGCTCGCGCCGCGTCACCACGTTCGTGCAGGACGGCGAGGAGTACGACGTGATCGTGCAGTCCGACCGCGCCGGTCGATCCAGCCCGGCGGACCTGTCGGCGATCCAGGTGCGTGCGCGCAACGGCGACCTGGTGCCGCTGTCGAACCTGGTCACGCTCAACGAGGTGGCCGAGGCCGGCAGCCTCAACCGCTTCAACCGCCTGCGCGCGATCACCGTCAGCGCCGGGCTGGCGCCGGGTTACGAGCTGGGCGATGCGATCGACTGGGCCAACCAGGTGATCGAGGAGGAGTTGCCCGAGTACGCCCAGATCGACTGGAAAGGCGAGTCGCGCGAGTACCAGCGCGCCGGCGGCGCGATCGCGTTCACCCTCGCCCTGGCGATCCTGGTGGTGTACCTGGTTCTGGCGGCGCAGTTCGAGAGCTTCATCCACCCGGTGGTGATCATGCTCACGGTGCCGCTGGGCGTGCTTGGAGGGTTGATCGGGCTTCTGGTGACCGGAGGCACGCTCAACCTGTTCAGCCAGATCGGCATCGTGATGCTGGTCGGGCTGGCGGCCAAGAACGGCATCCTGATCGTCGAGTTCGCCAACCAGTTGCGCGACGAGGGCCGCAAGATCCACGAGGCGATCGTCGAGGCCGCCGGCGTGCGCCTGCGCCCGATCCTGATGACCTCCATCGCCACCGTCGCCGGCGCGATGCCGCTGGTGCTGGCCGGTGGTCCCGGTTCGGCCAGCCGCGCGACGATCGGCGTGGTGGTGATCTTCGGGGTCTCGTTCTCGACCCTGCTGTCGCTGTTCGTGGTGCCGGTGTTCTATGTGCTGCTGGCGAAGTACACGCGCTCGCCGGAGGCGGTGTCGCGCGAGTTGGAGAAGCTCGAGGAGATCACCCCGCAGGCCACTGGCCACGCCTGACGAACAGCAGAGGCAATAACGGCAGGCGGCCTATGATGGCGGCCTGTCTTTCTTCGGGCGCAGTGCGCGAAATCCCATGTCTGTCTGGAAAACCCCCAAGCGTGTTGCCTCTGCCGCCGCGTCCGCCCCGGTACAGCCCGAATCGCCCCGGGCCGACCGCAACGCCGAGCTGCGCCTGTACGGGCTCAATGCGGTGCGCGCGGTGTTCGCGCATCGGCCGCAGGCGATCCGCAAGCTGTACCTGAGCCAGGCCCGCATCCCGGCGCTGCAGCCGCTGCTGGCGTGGTGCGTGGCCCATCGGGTCGGCTACCGCGTGGTGGCCGAAGCGGACCTGGGCAAGCTGGCGGCCAGCTCGCACCATGAGGGCGTGGTCGCCGACGTGCTGCGCGCCGAACCGCTGTCGCTGGCCGATTGGCTGCGCGATCTGCCCGCGGGTCCGCAATGCGCGATCTGGCTCGATGGCGTCGGCAACCCACACAACTTCGGCGCGATCCTGCGTTCGGCGGCGCATTTCGGCATCGCCGCGGTGTTGCTGCCGCGGCACTCGACGCTTGCGTTGTCGGGCGCCGCCGCGCGGGTCGCCGAGGGCGGCGCCGAGGCGGTGGCGATCGTGGCCATGGGCGACAGCGACGAGGCGATGGCGCAGTTGCGCAGCGCCGGCTTCCAGCTTGCCGCCACCGTCGTGCGCGACGGCCAGGACCTGTTTGCGACCGCGCTGCCCGGGCGCGTGGTCTACGTGCTCGGCGCCGAAGGCGAGGGCATGGACCGCGACCTGGCCGCGCGCTGCGACCTGCAGCTGTCGATCCCCGGCAGCGGCGCGGTCGAAAGCCTCAACGTGGCCGCGGCCACGGCGGTGCTGCTGGCGGCATGGCGCGCGCGCAGCGCCTGCCCGCGGCGGTCAATGCCGCGGGCGGCGGCGATCGGTGCCGGCGTCCGCCGGTGCGGGGTTGGCCTGGAGCCAGGCTTTTTTCTGCTCGGGCGTCATGGATTTCCACTTCGCCCTGAAGGCCTCGCGCTCTGCCGCTGGCAGCATCCGCATGTGGCGGTAGAGCGCGCGCGCCTGGGTGCGCTGTTCGGGTGACATGTGTTCCCAGCGCTTCATGCCGCGGTGCGCACGGGTGCGCTCCTCCGGCGTCATCTGCTGCCAGCGCCGGGCGCGCTCGAGCATGCGCTGGCGTTGCGCCGGCTCGGCGTCCCAGCGCTCGCGGATCGGTGCGGTCAGTTGCTCGCGTTGCGCGTCATTGAGCTCGTCCCAGGCCGGTAACGCCGTGGTGGACGGCGGCTGCGCGGCGAATACGGTTCCAGCGGCGAGGCAGCCCAGCAGCAGCCAGTTCGACGGACGCAGGCGTGGAAAGCATGGAAAGGTCATGGGGTCGTTGCTCCAGGCAGCGCTTCATCGTTCGCGGCCAGCCAAAGGTAGAGGTCGGGGTTTTCATCGAGGCCCGCAACCAGGCTGCGGTAGTCGTCGTTCGCCAATGCCGGGTCGAGACCGGCGTCGGCTGCGGTCGCCGCGGCCTGCAGTGGCGCGGTGCTTTCCACGGGCGCGCGCTGCAGCTGCACCGCGATGGCGAGCGCCAGCACCGCCGCACTGCCGCCGGCAAGCAACCAGCCCAGTCCCCGCCGCGGCGGCGGGGCCGAAGTCGCGGCGTGGCGGATGGCGCGCAGCCTCGCCAGCGCCCGCGGCGACACCGCGGCGAGTGCGTCGGCATGTCGCCGCTGCGCCTCGCGGTCGAAGGCGAGGTCGCCCGATCGGGCTACCGCGCCTGGGGTGTCGTCGGTTTGATGGCTCATCGCCAATCCTCCAGTTGCTGTTGCAGGGCCTCGCGCGCACGGAACAGGTGGGTCTTCACCGAGCCCTCGCTGCAGCCCATCGCGCGCGCCGTCGTGGCCACGTCCAGTTCCTCCAGTACCCGGAAGGAGAACGCCTCGCGCTGCCGCTGCGGCAACTCGCGCAGCGCTTCGACCAGTCGCGCGTAGCCTTCGCGGCCATCGTGGGTGCGCGAGGGATCCGGGCCGTCGTCGGCCCAGTCGATCGCGCGGTCGTCGTCCTCGTCACCGCGCGCGGATGGCGGCGGCGCCAGCCAGCGCAGGCGAAAGCTGCGCCGCCGCTGGAGGTCGATGATGCGGCTGCGCAGGATGCTCCAGAACAGCGGGGTCCATTCGGAGGCCGGCTTGTCGCGGTAGCCGAGCAGCTTGATCATCGCGTCCTGCACCGCATCCAGTGCGTCCTCGCGCTGGCGCAGGCCGATCTGGGCGAACCGGAAGGCGCGCACGCTGATGCCCGCGAAGAACTGGTCCAATGACGCCGGCACTTCCGGTGGCGGCATCCGCGCATCGATCCCGTCCGGCTCGCGGCCAGGCACCTGCCGTGCTGGAAGCCGGCAATCGGCGGTCGCCTCCGCGACCCGGTGCGGGTTGTCGTCGCCATGGGAGCTCACCAGCAGCAGCATACGGACGTCCGGTGAACGCCGGGATCGACGCGCCGGCGTGGGGGCACGATCGGGTTCATGGCCTGTCAACGCACGATCCCCGCTGCGGTTGACCGCGCGGCCATCAGCGGGATACGCCGGGACAGCCACTCGTCGCGTTCGATTCATGCGACGTTATGATGCGGATCAGGTCACGCAGGGGAAGGGCGATGGGCGACGGGTTTGGGGCGCTGTACATCTTCATGCTGGCGGCGATCGCCGGCCACGTGATCATCTCCCGGGTGCCGGTGATCCTGCACACCCCGCTGATGTCGGGTTCCAACTTCATCCACGGCATCGTGCTGATCGGCGCGATGGTCGTGCTCGGCCACGCCGACACCACGCTGGAGAAGGCGGTCGGGTTCGTCGCGGTGCTGCTGGGCGCGGGCAACGCCGCCGGTGGCTACGTGGTGACCGAGCGGATGCTCGAGATGTTCAAGTCGTCGAAAAAACCTGGCGGCAAGCCGCGCGGAGACCAGCCATGAGCGGCGCGGACGCACTGTTGCTGTCCGCAGCCACCAGCTATTTCATCGCCGCCACCCTGTTCCTGCTGGGCCTGCAGCGCATGGCCTCGCCGGTGACCGCGCGCAGCGGCATCCGCTGGGCCGGTGTCGGCATGCTGATCGCCACCGCCGCCACGTTCCTGCTGCCGGAGCTGCACAACATCGCGCTGATCGTGGTCGCGCTGGTGATCGGCACGACCGCGGCATGGGTCTCGGGCAAGAAGGTGGCCATCACCGACATGCCGCAGATGGTCGCGCTGTACAACGGCATGGGCGGCGGCTCGGCGGCGGCGATCGGCGCCGTTGAACTGCTCAAGTATTCGGCATTGCTGCCCGAGGCGGCCGTGG
>DATHRJ010000300.1:0-3747 GCA_035465455.1 Lysobacter sp. | reverse complement strand
CAACGTCATGGACCTGTCGACCGGCAAGCACATCCACGAGACCCGTGAGTGGATCATCCGCAACAGCCCGGTGCCGATCGGTACCGTGCCGATCTACCAGGCGCTGGAGAAAGTCGACGGCCGCGCGGAGGAACTGACCTGGGAGATCTACCGCGACACCCTGATCGAGCAGGCCGAGCAGGGCGTGGACTACTTCACCATCCACGCCGGCGTGCTGCTGCGCTACGTGCCGCTGACCGCCAAACGCGTCACCGGCATCGTCAGCCGTGGCGGTTCGATCATGGCCAAGTGGTGCCTGGCCCACCACAAGGAAAGTTTCCTCTACACGCATTTCGAAGACATCTGCGAGATCATGAAGGCGTACGACGTGTCGTTCTCGCTCGGTGACGGGCTGCGTCCGGGCTCGATCGCCGACGCCAACGACGCCGCGCAGTTCGGCGAGCTGGAGACGCTCGGGGAACTCACCAAGATCGCGTGGAAGCACGACGTGCAGACCATGATCGAAGGCCCCGGCCACGTGCCGATGCAGCTGATCAAGGAGAACATGGACAAGCAGCTGGAGGTCTGCGGCGAGGCGCCGTTCTACACCCTCGGGCCGCTGACCACCGACATCGCGCCGGGGTACGACCACATCACCTCGGCGATCGGCGCGGCGATGATCGGCTGGTACGGCTGCGCGATGTTGTGCTACGTGACCCCGAAGGAACACCTGGGCCTGCCCAACAAGCACGACGTGCGCGAGGGCCTGATGGCCTACAAGATCGCCGCGCACGCCGCCGACCTGGCCAAGGGCCACCCGGGCGCGCAGGCGCGCGACAACGCCTTGAGCAAGGCGCGTTTCGAGTTCCGCTGGGAGGACCAGTTCAACCTCGGCCTGGACCCTGAGCGCGCGCACGAGTACCACGACGAGACGCTGCCCAAGGACGCGCACAAGACCGCGCACTTCTGCTCGATGTGCGGGCCGCACTTCTGCTCGATGAAGATCACCCAGGACGTGCGCGAATACGCCGCGCAGCAGGACATCGACGACGAGGCCGCGGCGCTGGAACAGGGCATGGCCGACAAGGCCGCGGAGTTCCGCGCGCAGGGCGCGGAGGTCTACCGCAAGGCCTGAGCCGGATTGGGGGGGCGGAGCAGCTGCGGCACCATGTGCTTACAATCGGCGTGTCCACATGTACGGCTTTCGCCCCACGGCCCGATGAAACTGCCCGCCCCCTTCATCCAATTGCCGCTGCTGTTTGATGCGCAGGAACTGGCGGCGGAGATCGCCGCGGTCGACGAGACGGTGTGGCGGCCGCATCCGCAGGGCTTTCCCGGCAATTCGATGCTCCCGCTGGTCGCAGTGGACGGGGATGCGGCCAACGAGGCTTTTGCCGGGCAGATGGCACCGACGCCCGAGTTGCTTCGCAGCCCGTACCTGCAGCAGGTGCTGGCGGCGATGCAGGTCACGGTGGGACGCACCCGATTGATGCGCCTGGCCGGGCAAGCGGAGGTCACCCGCCATATCGACCAGGGCTATTACTGGGTCGAGCGGGTGCGGGTGCATGTCCCCATCGTCACCCAGCCCACGGTCCGGTTCGAATGCGGCGACGCGGCCGTCAACATGGCTGCGGGGGAATGCTGGATCTTCGACACCTGGCGCCAGCACCGCGTGCTCAACGACGCCTCCGCTGCGCGCATCCATCTGGTGGTGGATACCGTGGGTGGTGGAGAGTTCTGGCAGGCCGCCGCCCGTGGTCGCACACCCGGCGCGTCCAGTGGCGGCTGGGCCCCACGGCTTGTGCCGAAGTCCCCGGATCCGAGTCCGCCTGCGATCCCCTTCGAATCGCAAAACCTGCCCACGGTGATGACGCCGTGGGAGTTAGGCACCCACCTGCGGTTTCTGCTCGACGAAGCCAGGGTGCACCCGGTGTTGCCGGTGCTGAACCTGCACGTCCAGCAGTTGGTGCGCGTCTGGCGTGGTCTATGGGCGCAGCATGGTGACGCGGAACCGGCACGCGCGAGCTACCGGTCGGCGTTCGACGCGTTCGCTGTAGCGGTACGGGCGTTGTCTGGCGAGGTGGTCCTGCGCAATGACATGCGCTGGTTCGACGTGATGATGGTGATGCTTGGCCGCTCGGTGGTGGCCGGCATTCCTCCCGGCGCGGGATCGCGAGGAATGCCGGCCAATGCCGGGCCGGCGGGTGCAGCCGAGTCGATGTGATCGGCTGGCTGCCGAGGCGCGCGAGTAGTCTGCGTGTCAGAAATTGGGCTTGTCGAGGCTCTGCTCGTACCGCGTCATCGCCTCGACCAGCACCGCCTTGGCCTCTGCTGCGCCGGCCCAGCCGTCGAGCTTCACCCATTTGTCCTTTTCCAGGTCCTTGTAGTGCTGGAAGAAGTGGCCGATGCGCTCGCACCAGTGCGAGCTGACCTGGTCGATGTCGTGGATGTGGCCGTAACCGGCGAACACCTTGTCCACCGGCACGGCGAGGATCTTCTCGTCGCTGCCGGCTTCATCGGTCATCTTCAGCACGCCGACCGGGCGGCAGCGGATCACCGAGCCGGGGATCAGTGGCAGCGGCAGGATCACCAGCACGTCGGCCGGGTCGCCGTCGCCGCACACGGTGTGCGGGACGTAACCGTAGTTGCACGGATAGCGCATCGGCGTGGACAGGATGCGGTCGACGAAGATCGCGCCGCTGGCCTTGTCGACCTCGTACTTGACCGGTTCGGCATCCTTCGGGATTTCGACGATGACGTTGATCTCATCCGGCGGGTTGTTGCCGGTGGTGACGAGGTCCAGACCCATGGGGTGCTCCAGTTGACGGTGGCCCTTCAGCGCCAGGGGACGGCGCGGTCGGGCGTTCAGGCGGGATTTCAGCCGACGGATTCTACGCGTCCGGCTGCTGCAGTGCAGCAGACACCATCACAAGCGCCCTGCCCGATGGGCATGAGGCCGCGCGCGAGAATCGTCCGCGGCGTTTGACCGGTCGAGCGCCCGGGACGACCACAACAATCGCGCCGCCACGCCTAGAAGCGGTGGCTCACCCGCACGTACAGGTCGTGGTCCACGCGCGCGCGGGTACCGGCGGGGTGCTCGAGTTCTTTGCGCTCCCGCACACGCGCCTCCAGCGATGTGTTCTTGTTGAAGCGCCGTTGGTAGCGGATCTCGGCGAGCTCGTCGTTGTCGCGGAAGTCGGGAGATATCAGCCAGCCCGCGCCCGTACGGCCGTAGGCGACGCCGAGATTGTGGCCGGGGGCGATGTCGTACAGGCTCGCCGCGGCCTGCCAGGCCAACCCGTCGCTGTCTCCGGTTTGTCCGGTGCCGACCGCCGCCCCGGACGGAGTGTTGAACGCGTAGCCGACTTCCATTCCGGCGACCAGCCGCAGGCCGTCCTCGCGCAATGGCCAGCTAGCGGATACGCGCGCATCGGCCGTCAGGTAGTCCTCGCGCACCGGGCTGGACAAGCCCTGGCTGGCGAGGCTGGCGGGCATCCAGCTCAGCGACAGCATGCGATGGTCCACCGGGCCCCACGCCTTGGTGTTCTGCAGACCGGCGAACATCGACACCCGGCTGTCGGAGTCGGAAAAGTCCAACGGCGCACGGGCGACGCCGCCACTGCCGCGGCGGTGGCGATGCTCGGCGATCAGGTGGCCGCGCCAGTCGCCGGCCACCGGCAGCTCCAGGTGCACGCCATCGGTCCAGTTGACGTCGATGTTGGGGCTGTCGTTGCGGTCCAGGCCCTTGGACGGCACCCCGGGCAGGGC
>DATHRJ010000299.1:0-22321 GCA_035465455.1 Lysobacter sp. | reverse complement strand
AGGCAGGATGCCTTCGCGGATCAGCAGCAGGTTCATCGCTTCCAGCAACGGCACGTAGCCGACCCCGAGATGACGGTCGAAAAGTCGAAACAGCAGCAGCCGCGCGTCGAGGTTGACCTGCAGCGAGCCCGTGGCCATGGCCAGCACCCGGCAGATGCCCAGCGGACCGACCGGAAGCGCACTGGCATCGAATGCAGGGGTGCCGGCCAGTACGCCGAAGCGCTGGCCGAGCAGCAGCAACTGCAGACTGCCGCGCGACTCGTGGCGCACCGCGATCGACCGCAGCGCGCTGTTCTCGTCCACCTCATGGTGGTCGACGAGCCGCAGGCTGCCGGAGCCGAGCGGAAGTGCGTCGTCGCCGGCGCCGGCCGCGGAATCGCGATCCCGGATCCGCGCCAGTCCGCTCTCCAGCCCGATCAGGAATTGCGCCACCAGTTCGCCGCGGTGCTGGCGCACGCGTCCCAGGGTATCCATGTAACCCGACTGCAGCGCCGGGTTGCGTGCCTGCTCGGCCAGGCGCAGCAGTTCCTGCTCGAACTCATTGAGCAGGCGCTCCAGGTCCCTGGCGTAATCGTCGGCAAGCAGCGCAAGCAGTTGCTCAAGCACGCGCCGCACGCGCCGCGGCAGGCCGGCGCTGGTCAGCGTTTCGTGCCGAAGCGTGGACAGTCCTGTGTTGGTCGACATGACAATCCCCCCTGGCATGGTGACGATCTAAGCATGTTTGGCGCACGCTTGCCGCGACGGCTATCCGATTGGCCGGCCGCGACGGCCACCGATCGGCCGCCGACTCAATCCTAAGCCGATCGAGCCGGCAGGTGCGGAAAGTCGGACAGGAAAAGTGCGACGACGTCGTTGGTGAAGCGCCGGCCAAGCTCGGTGGGCTGGACGTGGTCGCCGGCGACCGTCAGCCAGCCGCTCGCGACCGCGCTCGCCAGCGGGGCGGCGATCGCGCTGCGCTCCACGCCGGTACGCGCCTGGAAGTCCGACAGGCTGAAGCCCTCCACCAGTCGCAGCGCGTTGAGCATGAACTCGAACGGCCGCCGCTCGGGGGCGATACGCTCGTCGCCGCCGAGCGCCGCCTCGCTGCCGGCGCTGGCCAGGTACCGGGTCGGGTGCTTGTGCTTCCAGCGCCGCAGCACCGTCTGCTCGGCGCCCAGGGTCAACTTGCCGTGGGCGCCGGCGCCGATCCCGAGGTAGTCGCCGTACTTCCAGTAATTGAGGTTGTGCTGGCACTGCCGGCCCGGCTGCGCGTACGCGCTGACCTCGTACTGCAGGTAGCCGCGGTCGGCCAACAGCGCCTGGCAGTGCTCCTGCATGTCCCAGCTGTTGTCGTCGTCGGGAATCCCGGATGGCGGCCGGGCGGCGAACACGGTGTTGGGCTCCAGCGTCAACTGGTAGTGCGAGATGTGCGCCGGCTGCAGCGCGAACGCGCGCTCGATGTCGCGCTCGGCCATCGCCAGGGTCTGCTGCGGCAGTGCGTACATCAGGTCGAGGTTGAGGTTGTCGAAGCCGGCGTCCTGCGCCAGCTTGACCGCGGCGTCGGCATCGGCGCTGTCGTGGATGCGGCCCAGGCGCTGCAGGCAGCCGTCATCGAAACTCTGGATGCCGAAGCTCAGCCGGTTGACCCCCGCGGCCCGGTACAGCTCGAAGCGGCCGTGCTCGGCGGTGCCGGGGTTGGTTTCCAGGGTGATCTCGCAACCGGGGGCGAATCGTAGCCGCGCGCTGGCTCCCTGCAGGAAACGATCGATCGCCTCCGGCGGGAACAGGCTCGGGGTGCCGCCGCCGAAGAACACGCTGCGCACGGTGCGACCCCAGGCCAGCGGCAGGTCGAAGTCGAGATCGGCCAGCAGCGCATCGACATAGGGCGCGAACGGCAACGGCCCGCGCGCCTCGTGCGAGTTGAAATCGCAGTACGGGCACTTGCGCACGCACCAGGGCAGGTGGACGTACAGCGACAGGGGCGGGGTGGTCAGCATGGCGTGCGGTAGCGGCCGATGCAGCGTTCGGAAAGGGTCAGCGCTTCGCCGAGGCGATCGACCCGGGCGTAACGCACTTTCTCGGTGTCGAGGAAATCCGCGTACGCCGGCGCCGACCCCCAGCGGTCGATCGTGAGGTAATGGCCGGGCTGGTCGCCGAGCAGCAGCTGTGTGTCGAGGTAGCCCGCATGTTCGCCGAACAGCTTCACCCAGGCGCCGCAGGCACCATAAAGCGCCTCGAATGCCGCTGCCGAACCCTGGCGTACCTCGTACTCCCAGATCACGACGAACACGGTGCATCCCCGGGCGAGGAGCGCAGGCGCGCTTGCAGCGCCCGGAGCGCCCGGCCGCGGTGGCTGATGCGGTTCTTCACCTCAGGCGCCAGTTCCGCCGCTGACACACCGCGCTCGGGATCGAAAAACACCGGGTCGTAGCCGAATCCGCCGACGCCGCGTGGCGCCTGCAGGATGCGCCCGTGCCATTCGCCTTCGGCAATCAATGGCTGCGGATCGTCGGGGTGGCGCAGCAGTACCAGCACGCAGTAGAACCGGGCCGAACGCTGCGCCTCGGGCAGGTGCTCCAGCGCCGCAAGCAGCTTGACGATGTTGGCCTGCGGGTCGGCCCCGGCGCCGGCATAGCGGGCCGAACGCAGACCCGGCGCACCGCCGAGCGCGTCCACGCACAGGCCCGAGTCGTCGGCCAGCGCCGGCAGCCCGGTGATGCGCGCCGCGTGGCGCGCCTTGAGCAGTGCGTTCTCCACGAACGTGGACGAGGTTTCCTCGACATCGTCCACGCCGAGTTCGCCCTGGCTCAAGCACTCGATGCCGCTGGCGCCGAGCAATTGCCGCAGCTCCGCCAGCTTGCCGCGGTTGCCGCTGGCGACCACCAGCTTTGCTACCGGGTCCTGGATCATGCGTGCAGTTCCAGCAGATCCCAGCGGTTGCCGTACAGGTCGGTGAAAACCGCGACGGTGCCGTAGGGCTCCTCGCGCGGCGGCTCGACGAAGCGCACGCCACGCGCGGCCATGGCCTCGTAGTCGCGTGAGAAGTCATCGGTGTGCAGGAACAGGGCCACGCGGCCGCCGGTCTGGTCGCCGATGCGCGTGCGTTGCGCCTCGGTCGCGGCGCGCGCCAGCAGCAGCGAGGTGCCGGTGGCCCCCGGCGGCGCGATCCGCACCCAGCGCTTGCCGTCCGGCAGCGGCGTGTCCTCGCACAGCACGAAGCCAAGCATTCCGGTGTACCAGGTAATCGCTTCGTCGTAGTCGGACACCAGTACGGTGACGCCGCCAATGAATTGCTGCATGTGGGCTGCCCGGAAAGCCAGGACGCTAGCGCGCCAGCGCCTCGCGTTGGAATGCGATCAGTTCGGTGATGCCGACCTCGGCCAGCGCGGTCATCTGGTCGAGTTCGCTGCGGCGGAACGCATGGCCCTCGGCGGTGCCCTGCAGTTCGATGAAGCCGCCGCCATCGTTCATCACCACATTCATGTCGGTGTCGCAGTCGCTGTCCTCGTCGTAGTCCAGGTCCAGGACCGGCACGCCCTTGTAGATGCCGACCGAGACCGCGGCCACCGCGCCGAAGACCGGGTCGCGCTTGATGTCGCCGCGCTTGCGCAGCCACTGGACCGCATCGCACATCGCCACGTAGGCGCCGGTGATCGCCGCGGTGCGGGTGCCGCCGTCGGCCTGCAGCACGTCGCAGTCGAGCGTTATCGTGCGCTCGCCGAGCGCCTTGCGGTCGATGCAGGCGCGCAGGCTGCGGCCGATCAGGCGCTGGATCTCCAGCGTGCGCCCGCCCTGCTTGCCGCGCGCGGCCTCGCGGTCGCTGCGCGTGTGGGTCGCGCGCGGCAACATGCCGTACTCGGCGGTGACCCAGCCTTCGCCCTTGCCGCGCAGGAAGCCCGGTACGCGCTGCTCGACGCTGGCGGTGCACAGCACCCGGGTCTGGCCGAAGCTGATCAGCACCGAACCCTCGGCGTAGCGGGTGTGGCCGCGCTCGATCGAAACCTGGCGCAGCTGGTCTGGCGCGCGGCCGCTCGGGCGGGTCACCGAGGGAAGGGCGCTGGTGCCCGGAATGACAACCGTCATCGACGTGATTACCGTGTGGGGCGCCGGAGTTTACCATTCGGGGCTCGTCGGCCCCGTCGGGCCCCACTGTCGCCCCATCGCTCCCTCAGCAGGAACCCGCCCATGATCCGCAGCATGACCGCCTTCGCCAGCGGCGAACGCGTCACCCAGTGGGGCACGCTTGGCTGCGAGCTGCGCTCGGTCAACCATCGCTTCCTGGAGATCGGCCTGCGCCTGCACGACGACCTGCGCAGCCTGGAGCCGGCGCTGCGCGAGCGGATCGCCGCGCGGATCACGCGCGGCAAGCTCGACCTGAGCCTGCGCCTGCGCTCGCCGGAAGGCGAGGGCGGCCTGCAGCTCGACCCGACCCGGCTGCGCGAGCTCAGCGAGCTGGCGATCGACCTGACCGCGCGGTTTCCGGGCCTGCACACCCAGTTCACCGACCTGCTGCAGTTTCCCGGGGTGATGCAGGCGCCGGCCACCGATGCCGCCGCGCTGCAGGCCGAGGCGCTGGCGCTGTTGGACACGGTGCTGGATGAATTCATCGCCTCGCGCGAGCGTGAAGGCGCCAAGCTGGCGGCCGGGATCGGCGAGCGGATCGACGGCATCGCGGCGATCGCGGCCGACGTGCGCACGCTGATGCCGCTGATTCGCGCCGGGCAGGAGCTCAAGCTGCAGACGCGGCTGGCCGATCTGGCCAAGCCCGGGGGGCTCGACCAGGGCCGGCTCGAACAGGAACTGGTGCTGTGGCTGCAGAAGCTCGATGTCGACGAGGAGCTCGACCGCCTCGATTCCCATGTCAGTGAGGCCCGGCGCGTGCTGACCCTGCGCGAGGCGGTCGGGCGCCGGCTCGACTTCCTGCTGCAGGAGTTCAACCGCGAGGCGAACACGCTGGGCTCCAAGTCGGTCGACGCGCGCAGTTCGATGGCCGCGGTCGAGCTGAAAGTGCTGATCGACCAGGTCCGCGAACAGATCCAGAACATCGAATGACCATGCGCGGAACCCTCTATATCGTCGCCGCGCCCTCCGGGGCCGGCAAATCCAGCATCGTCAACGCGGTGCTCGCGCGCGACCCGAACATCTGCCTGTCGATCTCGTTCACCTCGCGCTTGCCGCGGCCCGGCGAGCGCCATGCCGAGCATTACCATTTCGTCAGCGCCGACGACTTCGAGCGCATGGTCGAGGCCGGCGACTTCTTCGAGCATGCGCGCGTGCACGGCGACTGGAAGGGCACGGCGCGGCAGTCGGTCGAGCCGCAACTGGCGCTGGGCAAGGACGTGCTGCTGGAGATCGATTGGCAGGGCGCACGCCAGGTGCGGTCCAAGGTGACCGGCGCGGTCAGCGTTTTCATCCTGCCGCCATCGCGCGAGGCGCTGGAGCAGCGCATGCGCGCGCGCGGCCAGGACAGCGAGGAAGTCATCGCCCAGCGCCTGGCGGCGGCGCGCGAGGAGATGTCGCACTACGGCGAGTTCGACTACGTGATCGTCAACGAGGACTTCGCGACCGCGGTGGACGAGATGTGCGCGATCTTCACCGCCAGCCGGCTGCGACGTGATGCGCAGGTGGCCCGGCATTCACGCCTGATCACCGCGCTGCTGTCGGACGGCTGAACGCCTCCGGCCATAACTGCCTGATTCTCAAGGCCGCGCAGGCGGCTGTAGTTGCCGGCGCCGGGCCCGGCCGGCTACAATCTGCGCCCCCTCGCATCTGCATGGACGGCCCAACGGCCGCCAGGAGCACCATGGCCCGCATCACCGTCGAAGATTGCCTGGAAGTGGTCGACAACCGCTTCGAACTCGTCATGCTCGCCGCCAAGCGTGCCCGCCAGCTGGCCAACGGCGTCACCTCGCAGCTGGACAACAGCGAAGCCAACGACAAGCCGACCGTGCTGGCGCTGCGCGAGATCGCCGCGCGCCAGATCACCCCGGAATTCATCGACGCGGTCGACAAGTCCGAGCGCGAGCGCAAGGAGCGCGAAGCGCTGGAATGGGCCGCCGCCGAAGTGGTCGCCGACGACGACCTGTCCAAGAACGACGACTGACCGGCACGCGGGACTGGCGACGGTCCCGGAGCCCAACAGGCACTATCCAGGCCACGGCCCCGGCTCCCCCGGAGCCGTGGCTTTTTCGTCCTTGCATCAATGCATTGCGCCGCCCCGCGCGGCACGCGTTGATTGACCCGATGATGCGCGTGAAGTCCCCCAAGCCAGTCGCTGCCGAGCACCCCGCCATGTCCGGCGAGGCCGTGCCGGACTACGTGCGCGAACTGGAGCAGGCGGCCGATTACCTGACCCCGCCCAACGTCGCGCTGCTGCGCCGCGCCTGGACCATCGGCGCCGCCGCGCATGCCGGCCAGGTGCGCAAGTCCGGCGAGCCTTACATCACCCATCCGATCGCGGTGGCCAAGGTGTTGGCCGAGCAGCGGCTGGACGTGGAAACGCTGATCGCGGCGATCCTGCACGACACGCTGGAGGACACCCCGCTCACCAGCGATGCGCTGGCCACCGAGTTCGGCCCCACCGTGGCCGAACTGGTCGAGGGCGTGACCAAGCTCGACAAGCTGCAGTTCGCCGACCGCCAGGAGGCGGCGGCCGAGAGCTTCCGCAAGATGCTGCTGGCGATGTCGCGCGACCTGCGGGTGATCCTGATCAAGCTCGCCGACCGGCTGCACAACATGCGCACCCTCGGCGCGCAGAACCCGGAGGCGCGCGAGCGGATCGCGCGCGAGACGCTGGAGATCTACGCCCCGATCGCCCAGCGCCTGGGCATGAACCTGATCAAGGCCGAACTGCAGGATCTCGGCTTCCGCGCGCTGCATCCCTGGCGCCACGCGGTGATCGAGAAGCGGCTGCGCACCCAGCCGGTGGTGCGGCGCGAGGCGCTGGTGCAGATCGAGGCCAACCTCGCGCAGCGGCTGGCCAAGGAGAAGGTGCCGCACCGTCTGATCAGCCGGGTCAAGTCGCCCTGGAGCATCTACGGAAAGATGCGCAGCGAGCAAAAGAACTTCGTCCAGGTGATGGACGTGTTCGGCTTCCGCATCGTGGTGCGCTCGGTGGCCGACTGCTATCGCGCGCTGGGCGTGGTGCACGGCGCCTACAAGCCGCTGGATGCGCGCTTCCGCGACTTCATCGCGATCCCCAAGGCCAACGGCTACCAGTCGCTGCACACGGTGCTGTTCGGGCCTTACGGCTCACCGGTGGAGGTGCAGATCCGCACCGAGGAGATGGACATCATCGCCGAGCGCGGCATCGCAGCGCACTGGTCCTACAAGGACGGCGGCGACAGCCACAACATTGCCCAGAGCCGCGCGCACACCTGGATCAGCGGCCTGGTCGAGTCCCAGCACGGGACCGGTTCGTCGCTGGAGTTCCTCGAGAACGTCAAGGTCGACCTGTTTCCCGACGAGGTCTATCTGTTCACGCCCAAGGGCGACATCCTGTCGCTGCCGCGCAATGCCAGCGCGCTGGATTTCGCCTATGCGGTGCACACCGACGTCGGCAACCAGGCCGTGGCCGCGCGCATCGACGGCAAGCTGGTGCCGCTGCGGACCCGGCTTGCCAGCGGCCAGCGCGTGGAGATCATCACTGCGCGTTCGTCGGCACCCAAGCCGCAATGGCTGGAGTTCGTCGTCTCCGGCAAGGCCCGGACCTCGATCCGCCAGCAACTCAAGCACATCGAACACGAGGACGCGGTGCAACTCGGCCACCGCATGCTGGACCGCGCGCTGGAAGAGCTGGAAAGTTCGCTGGAACGGTTGCCGACCCAGCGGCTCGAGGCCTACCTGCACGAACACCGCTACCCGCGGCTGGAGGCGTTGCTCGCCGACATCGCACTGGGCAACCGCATGCCCAGTCAGGTCGCCGGCGCCCTCGCGCGCGCGCCTTCCGGCCGGCCGCAGCGCCGCGCCCAGGACCGGCCACTGCTGTCGCAGGACAAGATCCTGATCACCGGTGGCGAGCGCGGGATCATCACCTTCGCCAACTGCTGCCTGCCGCTGCCGGGCGACGAGATCATGGGTTACCACACCGCCGGCAAGGGCATCGTGGTGCACCGGCTCGATTGCGCCAACGTCGCCGAATACCGCAAGTCGCCCGACCGCTGGGTGACCATCGGCTGGGACCGGCAGGTGTCCGGCGACTTCAGCGCGGCACTCAGGATCGAGGTCGACAACCATCCCGGCGTGCTCGCCCAGGTCGCGGCGGCGATCGCCGATGCCGAGTCCAACATCGACCGGGTCGAATACCTGGAGCGCGATGACAACATCGCGGTGATGAAATTCTCGATCGAGGTCTCCGATCGCCGGCACCTGGCCGACGTGATCCGACGCGTACGCCGGCTGAGCGTGGTGCTCGGGGTCCAGCGCATCTAGGATTTCTCCTACGGCAGATCGCAATGAGCGCCGACGCCGGTGCCGCAGCGCTTGGGTAAACTGCGTCGATCGCCGCCCATCCGCTGGAGTCGTCCATGACCCGCAACATCGTCCATACAGACCAGGCTCCCGCCGCCATCGGGCCCTATTCGCAGGCCGTGCGGGCCGGGGACACCGTCTACCTGTCGGGGCAGATACCGCTCGATCCGGCCACCGGCAACCTGGTCGAGGGCGACATCGGGGTGCAGGCGCGGCGCGCATTCGACAACCTGCGGGCAGTCTGCGTCGCCGCCGGCGGTACGCTCGACCAGGTCGCGCGACTGGGCCTGTACCTGACCGACCTTGGCGACTTCGCCGCGGTCAATGCGGTGATGGCCGAGTACTTCCAGGCGCCGTATCCGGCCCGCTCGACGGTCGAGGTGTCCGGGCTGCCGCGCGGCGCCGCGTTCGAAGTCGACGCGGTGCTGGTCCTGGCCTGACCCTTCATGGCGCGCGTCGCCCGACCCGCACCTGCGCTCGCGGCAGTGGGCGAAACGCCGCTGACGGCGTTGGCCGGTTGCGGGCCGAAGGTTGCGGAAAAGCTTGGCGCTCGCGGACTCGCCTGCCTGCAGGACCTGTGGTTGCAGTTGCCGCGGCAGTACGAGGACCGCACCCGGCTCACGCCGATCCGCGATTTGCAGCCGGGCGTCGCGGCCCAGGTCGAGGGTCGCATCGAGGCGGTGGAACGCGGCTTCCGCTACCGCCCGGTACTGCGGGTGGCGATCGGTGACGACTCCCGCGCCACCCTGGTGCTGCGGTTCTTCCACTTTCGCGCCGCGCAGGTAGCGCAGTTCGTGCCGGGTGCGCGGTTGCGCTGCTACGGCACGCCGCGCCCGGGACAGCTGGGCCTGGAGATCGTGCACCCCAGTTACCGGCTGCTCGAAGGCGAGGACAGCGCACTGGGCGAGCAACTGGACCCGGTGTATCCGGCGATCGAGGGGATCGGGCCGGCCTCGCTTCGTCGCCTGATCGGGCTCGCGCTCGATCGTCTCCCAGGCGATGAAGCGCTCGAGTTGCTGCCGGGCGACTGGCGCGAGCAACTGCAGCTGCCATCGTTGCGCGAGGCGCTCCTGACCGTGCACCGGCCCGCACAGGATGCCGACCTGCGGCTGCTCCAGGCTGGGCTGCATCCGGCCCAGCGCCGGCTCGCGTTCGAGGAACTGCTCGCCCATCACCTGAGCCTGCGCCGCCAGCGCATCGCCCAGCAGGCACACGCGGCGCCGGCATTGACCACGCTGGTACTGGCCGGACGGCTCCGCCAGGGTTTGCCGTTCGCGCTGACCGGGGCGCAGGAGCGCGTGTTCGCCGAACTGCGCGAGGACCTCGCCCGGCCGTCGCCGATGTTGCGGCTGGTGCAGGGGGATGTCGGCTCCGGCAAGACCGTCGTCGCCGCGCTCGCGGCGATGCTCGCGGTCGACGCCGGCAAGCAGGCCGCGCTGATGGCGCCCACGGAACTGCTGGCCGAGCAGCACCTGGTCAACCTGCGCGGCTGGCTGGAACCGCTGGGCGTGCGCGTCGCCTGGCTGGCGGGCAAGGTCACCGGGCGCGCCCGCACCCAGGTGCTGGCGCAGGTGGCATCGGGCGAGGCCCAGGTCGTGGTCGGCACCCACGCGCTGATGCAGGCCGGGGTGGCGTTCCATGACCTGGCGCTGGCGATCGTCGACGAGCAGCACCGCTTCGGCGTGCACCAGCGGCTGGCCTTGCGCGACAAGGGCGCCGGCGGCAGCGTCGGTAGCGCGGCGGTGGTTCCGCACCAGTTGGTGATGACCGCCACGCCGATCCCGCGCACGCTGGCCATGGCCGCGTACGCCGATCTGGACGTCTCCTCGATCGACGAACTACCGCCGGGGCGCACTCCGGTGCAAACCGTGGCGCTCAGCGCCGAGCGGCGGCCGGAACTGGTCGATCGCATCCGCGGCGCCTGCGCCGAGGGGCGGCAGGCGTACTGGGTGTGCACGATCATCGACGACAGCGACGAGGTCGTGGCCCAGGCCGCGCAGACCACCTTCGAGGATCTGTCGGGACAGCTTCCGCAGGTGCGTGTCGGGCTGGTGCACGGGCGCATGAAGCCGGCCGAGAAGCAGGCGACGATGCGCGCGTTCAAGCTCGGCGAAATCGACCTGCTGGTCGCGACCACGGTGATCGAGGTCGGGGTGGACGTGCCCAACGCCTCGTTGATGATCATCGAGAATGCCGAGCGCCTCGGCCTGGCCCAGCTGCACCAGCTGCGCGGGCGGGTGGGGCGGGGCACCGCCGCCTCCAGCTGCGTGCTGCTCTACCAGACGCCGTTGTCGCTGCTGGCCCGGCAGCGGCTGGAAACCATGCGCCAGACCCACGATGGCTTCGTCATTGCCGAGAAGGACCTCGAGCTGCGCGGGCCGGGCGAGCTGCTGGGCACGCGCCAGACCGGGATCGCGGGCTTCCGCGTGGCCGACCTGGCGCGCGACGCGGACCTGCTGCCACGGGTGCAGGCCCTCGGCGATTCGCTGCTGGCCCGGTCCCCCGAGGTCGCCGAACGGATCGTGCTGCGCTGGGTGGGCGCTGCGGCGCGCTATGCCAGCGCCTGAGGCGGGCGGAGTCCGCGGACGCCGGCGTCTGCGCCTGGCGCGGGTTTGCGCTTGCACTCGTCCTTGCATGCTGCGGCGGCTTGCGGCGGCCCGGAACCGTCGTTATACTGCGCAGCTCTCTTCGCATGAATTGGTGCGTGCCATGAAAGACGGCATCCATCCCGAATACCGCGCTGTGGTGTTTCAGGACGTGACAACCGAATACCAGATCCTGACCCGCTCGACCCTTGGCAGCAAGGAGACGGTGAAGTGGGAAGATGGTAATGAATATCCGCTGGTCAAGATCGACATCTCGTCGGCCTCGCACCCGTTCTACACGGGCAAGCACAAGATCATGGACGCGGGCGGCCGCGTCGACAAGTTCCGCAGGCGCTTCGGGCAGAAGTAACGTCGCCGATTGCACGCGGTACCAGGTTTTCCACGACGGCTGCCGCAAGGCGGCCGTCGTGCTTTTTGCGGCCGTCTCTTGCCGCAACGGGAGCCGCAGGTAGTCCGCCGCAGGCAATCGCCGGCATGTACCAAAGTCGGGATGCCGGCTGGACGCCATATGCGATAATTCCAGTTCGCGGCCCGCCGCGATCCCTGTCCCCCCTCCGTGGTCGGCCGGCTCCCCGCCGGCGCCGCGCGTAGATGTGAGGAGTGTTACGTGTCCGTCTCAGAGAACACCGCAGCCAATCCGCCGGTCCTTGACCAGGTGACGCTGACCGCCGGCGATACCCAGGTCGCCCTGCCCGTGCAGCACCCGGTCCTGGGCGCGCCGTGCATCGACATCGCCGGGCTGCCCAAGGCCACCGGTTGCTTCACTTACGACTCCGGTTTTACCGCGACGGCCAGTTGCAAGTCCGCGATCACCTACATCGATGGGGACGAGGGCGTGTTGCTGTATCGCGGCTATCCCATCGAGCAGCTGGCGGAGAAGTCGAGCTTCCTCGAAGTCGCCTACCTGCTGATGAATGGCGAATTGCCGGACAAGCAGCAGTTCACCGGCTTCGAGGACGAAGTCACGCATCACACGATGATGCACGAGGCGTTCAAGAGCTTCCTCGGCGGTTTCCGCCACGACGCGCACCCGATGGCGATGCTGGTCGGGATGCTGGGTTCGATGGCGAGCTTCTACCACAACGACCTGGACCTGGAAGACCCCGAGCAGCGCCGCCTGGCCGCGATCCGCCTGCTGGCGAAGGTGCCGACCATCGCCGCGGCCTGCTACCGCCATTCGATCGGCTGGCCGCTGCGCTATCCGCGCAACAACCTCGACTTCACCACGCGCTTCCTGCACATGATGTACGAGGTGCCCAGCGAGCCGCTCGTGCTCAATCCGGTTGCCGCCAAGGCGATGGACCTGTTGTTCATCCTGCACGCCGACCACGAGCAGAACGCGTCGACCTCGACCGTGCGCCTGGTCGGTTCCACCGGGGCCAACCCCTACGTGTGCCTCGCCTCGGGCGTGGCCGCGCTGTGGGGTCCGGCGCATGGCGGCGCCAACGAGGCGGTGCTGAAGATGCTCAGCGAGATCGGCCGTCCGGAGAACGTGCAGTCGGCGATCGACCGGGCGAAGGACAAGGAGTCCGGGTTCCGCCTGATGGGCTTCGGCCATCGCGTCTACAAGAACTACGACCCGCGTGCGGCGCTCGTTCGCAAGATGACCCACGAGGTCCTCGGCGAGCTCGGCGTCGCCGATCCGCTGCTGGATGTGGCGATGAAGCTGGAGGAGGCGGCGCTGAAGGACGAATACTTCGTGCAGCGCAAGCTCTACCCGAACGTGGATTTCTACTCGGGCATCATCTACAAGGCGCTCGGCATCCCGGTGGAGATGTTCACGGTGATGTTCGCCATTGCCCGCACCGCCGGCTGGGTCTCGCATTGGCTTGAGCAGCAGGACGATCCGGAAAGCAAGATCGGCCGCCCGCGCCAGATCTACACCGGCGCTGCCAACCGCGATTACGTCGGCATCGCCAAGCGCTGATCCGAACGCGTGGATCGCCGGAAAGAAACGCCTCCTCGCGGGGCGTTTTTTTTGGTCGTGCCCAGTCGCCAGTCGCCAGCCGCTGGTCTGGTCCCCGCTACCGCGGCGCGGCGGACTCCCCCGCCAGCAACTGCCGCAACTGCGCGGCCGAAGCACGCCGGAGCGGCTTCTGGTCGATCGCCGACAGCGGCGCCTGGCGCAGCACGTCGTGCGGCAGGACCGTGAGGTCGAACGCGATGTCATCGGCGCTGAACAACCAGACCGGGAATTCGCCGTTGCGCTCCCTGTCCAGGCGCAAGCGGCGGCTGCGCACCTCGGCGGGAATCCCGTGCTGCTCGAGAAAGCGCGCCGCGGCATCGGCATCGTCGCTGTGCAGGTGCAGGGTCACCGGGCTGAGCGCATCGGCGGTGCCATCCAGCACCGGGCCGACCAGCCGGGGCTCGAACACGGCGAAGAACTCCAGTGCAAGCAGCGCCGCCTCGCGGCGCAGGCGCAACGCACTGGCATTGTCGGGCTGGAACAGTCGCTGGTATTCGCGCAGCGCCTCGTCGATCTCGCGATTGCGCGGCAGCGAGGCTTCGTCGGCAACCCCGAGCCGCAGGGCGGCCTTGAGCTTGGCCTGCTGGTAGTCGCGCGACCCGCCCTCGGCCATCAGTCGGGCGGCCTCCTGGGCCAACCGCTGGCGGCGTTCCTTCAGGCGGGCATCGGCTTGTTGTTGTGCGTGCTGGCGCGAGGGCTTGCGGGCGTGGCGGTGCATGACGACCTCCGCGACTGCGGGCGGCAGCGGATGGCCGCCCCGGCCGGCGCAGGGGCCGGCAACGCAAAAGCTAGCACGATCCCCGGCACCATCAGAAGATATCGAATGTCTCTTCGTCCGGTGTCGATTCGGCGGGGCCGTAATCGGCGTAGCTCTGCAGGCGCTCCAGGTCTTCACGCTTGACCCACTCCTGGACGCCGCCGCTGCCTTCGGGCAGCAGGGTGCCATTGGCGGCCACCGAAACCTGGACCATGCCTTCGGGCGGTTCGTTCGAAGCGAGCGGGCGATCCCGCAGCGCCTCGCGCATGTATCCGATCCAGATCGGCAACGCGGCCTTGCCGCCATACTCGCGGTAACCCAGCGACGTGAAGTCGTCGCGACCCACCCAGACGGTGGTGACCAGGTCGCCACCGAATCCGGAGAACCATGCATCCCGGTGTTCGTTGGTCGATCCGGTCTTGCCGCCGATGTCCTCACGCTCCAGGACCTTGGCGGCGGTTCCGGTGCCGCGCTGGACGACGTCGCGGAGCATCGACACGATCTGATAGGCAATGCGTCCGTCGATCGCGCGCGGTGCGAGCACGAAGTCCGCCGCCGGTTCGGGCATCGTCGAGGCTGCAGCTGGTGCCTCGGTGGGCTCGGGTGTGGCGCCTTCCGGGCCGAAATTGAACCCGTCGACGGTTGCGGTGGTGGCCACGCTTCCTTGGCGCTGCCCGCTGCCACATTGCGGACATGCGGTCTGTGGCTTCTCGCGGAATACGACGGCGCCATCGCGATCTTTCACCTCGGCGATGAGCCAGGGCGTGATGCGGAAGCCGCCATTGGCGAAGGTCGAGTAGCCGCGGGCGATGGATAGCGGGGTCAGCGAAGCGGTACCCAGCGACATCGACAGGTTCGGCGGCAGGCTGGCCTCGTCGAAGCCGAAGTGGCTGATGTAGCTGCGCGCGTAGTCGACGCCGATGGCGTCGAGCAGGCGCACCGACACCAGGTTGCGCGACTGCACCAGAGCCTCGCGCAGACGCATCGGCCCGGCGAAGTTGCCGTTGTCGTTCTGCGGCCGCCACAGGTGGCCGCGGCGGTCCTTGAACACCACCGGCGCGTCCAGGACGATGGAAGCCGGGCTGAAGCCGCGTTCGAATGAGGCGGCGTACAAAAAAGGCTTGAAGCTGGAGCCCGGCTGGCGACGCGCCTGGGTGGCGCGGTTGAACTTGCTGCCGCCGAAGCTGAAGCCACCCGAGAGCGCGCGGAGTGCGCCCGTTCGCGGTTCCATCGACACCAGGGCGGCCTGCGCCCGCGGCAGCTGGGCCAGCTGGTAAAGCGCCTTCTCCGACGAAGCGGCCTTGGCCGCACCTTCCTGGTCGGCTTCGGTCGCCTCCTCGCCGGCATGGGCCGTCACCACCTGGCGCACGCGCACCACATCGCCGCGCTTGAGCAGGCTCGCCGGACTGCGTCCTCCCCACCCGTCGCCGGCGGCCAATGCGATCTCGCGCCCACTGCGCAGCACCAGACTCGCTCCACCCTTGTCGGTCGCCAGAACGATCGCCGGCAGCATGTCGGCCTGGCTGGAGATGGCGCGCAGCCGCAACCTGGCGGTTGCGGCATCTTCGTCCTCGGCCAGGTCGAAGTGCTGCTCGACCCCGTGCCAGCCGTGGCGGCGGTCGTACGCCACCAACCCCTCGCGCAGCGAACGCTGCGCTGCCGCCTGCATGACCGGATCGATCGTGGTGGTAACGCGGTAGCCCTTGGTGAGTGCCTCGGCGCCGAAGCGCTCGATCATCTCCTGGCGCACCATTTCCGCCACGTACGGCGCATACATCTGCACCGGCGGCTCGTGCGGCACGGCATGCATCGGCACGGCCTTGGCCTGCGCCGCCTGCGCCGGGGCGATGAAGTCCAGTTCGGCCATGCGGTCGAGGATGTAGTCGCGCCGTTGCCTGGCACGCTCGGGGTTGCTCAGTGGATTGCCGCTGGACGGAAACTTGGGAATGCCGGCCAGTGACGCCATCTCGTCCAGGTCGAGGTCGACCAGGCGCTTGCCGTAATAGAACTCCGCCGCGGCGCCAACACCGTACGCGCGGTTGCCGAAGAAGCTCTTGTTGAGATAGAGCTCGAAGATCTCGTCCTTGCTGAGTTCGCTCTCCATCCGCATCGCCAGCAGCATCTCCTGGAGCTTGCGCTTGTACTTGTACTCCGAGCTCAGGAAGAATTGCCTTGCGACCTGTTGGGTGATGGTCGACCCACCCGGCACGCGTTTGTCATCGGTCGTGGCCAACAGCCACACCGCGCGGGCAACACCCTTGTAGTCGACGCCGTGGTGGTCGTAGAAGCGGCTGTCCTCGACGGCGATGAATGCCTGCTTGAGCCGCTCGGGGACCTGATCGATATCGACCGGATAGCGACGGGTCTCGCCGAACACCGACATCAACCGCCCGTCCCGGGAATAGACGTACATCGGCTCCTGCATCTCGACATCGTGCAGGCTCTGCACGTCCGGCAGCTGCGGCGCGATCAGGTAATACAAGGTGCCCATCGCGATGGCTCCGAGCACGACCATGCCGGCACCGGCGAACAGGGACCAGCGGAGCAGGCGACGAAAACGCGTCATTGAAGCAGCTTCCGATTGCGAGTGAGGTGGCCGTGGAGTATAGAGGAGCGGGGGATTTCGCTGATCGGGGAAGGTGACGCAGAAAGCGGAAAAGTGTCGCAAATCTGCAATTCACGAACGAAGTAGTTGCCACGTCGTGAAAAGTCCGTTATTTAAGACAGGGCTACACAAAGTACGCGTAAGCGCTTGTAGCAAGGGGAGAAAAAATCGTGGGCGTCATCACAAAAAGCCAGCCGACTCTGGTCGGGGTGGATATCAGTTCCACAGCCGTGAAGCTTCTGCAGCTCTCGCGGGTCGGGGATCGTTACCGGGTGGAGCACTACGCGGTCGAGCCGCTACCGCCCAATGCCGTGGTCGAGAAGAACATCGTCCAGGTCGAGGCGGTGGGCGAGGCGATCAAGCGCGCGGTCGCGCGTTCCGGCACCCGCGCCAAGCATGCCGCCGCCGCGGTCGCCGGATCGGCGGTGATCACCAAGGTGATCGCGATGCCGGCCGATCTCGACGAGGATGATATCGAGGCGCAGGTCGAGCTGGAGGCGGTCAATTACGTGCCGTACCCGATCGAGGAAGTGAACCTCGACTTCGAGGTGCTCGGCCCGACCCCGGGCAGCGACGAGACGGTGCAGGTGTTGCTTGCCGCCTCGCGCGCCGAAAACGTCGAGGCGCGCACTTCCGCGCTCGAACTGGCGGGGCTTACGCCGCGGGTGATGGACGTCGAGGCATTCGCGATCGAAAACGCGTTTGCGCTGTTGTCCGAGCAGCTGAGCAGCCAGCGCGACGGCCTGGTGGCGCTGATCGATTCCGGCGCGACGATGACCACGCTCAACGTGCTGCGCAACGGTCGCAGCCTGTACAGCCGCGAGCAGGTATTCGGCGGCAAGCAGCTCACCGACGAGGTGATGCGCCGCTACGGACTGAGCTACGAGGAAGCCGGCGTGGCCAAGCGCCAGGGCGGCTTGCCGGACACCTACGCAGTGGAGGTGCTCGAGCCGTTCAAGGAGGCGATGGTCCAGCAGGTCAGTCGACTGCTGCAGTTTTTCTATGCCGGCAGCGAGTTCAACCGCGTCGACCAGATCGTGATCGCCGGCGGTTGCGCCTCGATCGCCGGCGTCGCACAGATGGTCGAGGAACAGCTCGGCGTCCCGACCATCATCGCCAATCCGCTGGCGCACATGACGCTGGGTCCACGCGTGCAGGCGCACGCGCTTGCCCAGGACGCCCCGGCGCTGATGATCGCCTGCGGCCTGGCCCTGAGGAGCTTCGACTGATGACCAGGATCAATCTGCTCCCGTGGCGCGCAGAGCGACGCAAGCAGCGCCAGAAAGACTCGATGGTCATGCTCGCCATGTCCGCGGTCGCCGCGGTGGTGCTGTCGTTCATGATCATCGCCTACTACAACGGCCAGATCAGTGGCCAGACCGAACGCAACGCATTCCTGACCGCGCAGATAGCCGAACTGGACAAGCAGATCGTCCAGATCGAGGAGCTCGACAAGAAGAAGGCCAAGCTGCTCGCGCGCAAGGAAGTCATCGAGGTGCTGCAGGCGAACCGTTCGCAGATGGTGCACCTGTTCGATTCGCTGGTGCGCACCATCCCCGATGGCGTGGTACTCACCTCGATCAAGCAGGACGACCAGACGCTGACCCTGCAGGGACGCTCGCAATCCAACGCGCGGGTCAGTACCTACCTGCGTAGCCTGGAAGGGTCCGGATGGATGAGCCGGCCGGAGCTGGCGATCATCGAGGCTACCGGCAACGACAAGGGCCTGCCGTACGCCTTCACGCTGCAGGTCAAGCTCGCCAATCCGAACGCGCCCAAGGACGTGGACGGCGATGGCATTCCCGATCCCGTCGTAGCGGAGGTAGCGGATCCGGCGGCGATGGAGCCCGCGGTCACGGAACCGGTGGCGGAAGCGCCGGCGTCGCCCGACGCGACGGCCCCGGAACAGCAGCCCCTTACTCCGTCAGCCGCACCGGCACCGGTTGAAGCAGCCGCTGCGGTCGCACCAGGAGGCGCATCGTGAGCCAGTTCTCGCTCAAGGAACTCGATTTCAACAACATCGGCTCGTGGCCGCAGAAGGCGAAGATCGGCTTTTGCGCGATCATTGTGCTGGTGATCGTCGGCTTGGCCTGGTGGCTGTTCGTCGGCGACAAGCGCGACGAGCTCGACGCGCTCGATCGTACCGAGACCGAACTGCGCGGCGAATTCCAGACCAAGCAGGGGCGCGCCGCCAACCTGGAGCCGCTCAAGCAGCAGCTTGCGCAGATGGAGCAGCAATTGCAGCAGATGCTGCGGCAGTTGCCCAGCAAGACCGAGATGCCCGACCTGATCGTCGATATTTCGCAGACGGCGCTCGCGACCGGCATCAGCAACGAGCTGTTCAAGCCCGGATCCGAGCAACCCAAGGATTTCTACGCGGAAAAGCCGATCGCCCTGAGGATGGTCGGCAGCTATCACCAGTTCGGCGCATTCGTCAGTGGCGTGGCTTCGCTGCCCCGCGTGGTGATCATGACCATGCACGACATTTCGCTGAAACCGCGCGGCAAGGAAGGGACCGGCATAACGGCCAACAGTCCGCTGGAGCTGGCAGGTACGGTCAAGACCTATCGCTACCTGGACGAAGAAGAAGTGGCACAGCAGACTGCCGAGCCAGGCACGGGGGGGTCCTGAGATGCCATACATGAAACCTGGAAGAATCGGTCCCGTCGCCCTGCGGTTGGTGTCAGCCGGATGCATGATCCTGCTGGTGGGCGCATGTACACGCGGCATCAACAGCTCGCCCGGCGAAGCACCGCCGCTGGAGAAGTGGATCGCCGAGATCAAGGCGCAGCCGGCGCCCCCGCTGGACCCGTTGCCGGTCATGCAGCAGTTCGAGACCTTCGAATACGCCGCACAATCGCTGCGTGACCCCTTCAGCAACGCTTTCAGGGATGATGGCAGCGCCAGTGGTCCGCGGCCGGACTCGGCGCGGCGCAAGCAGGTGATGGAGCAGTTCCCGCTCGACAGCTTCGACATGGTCGGAACACTGGGCAAGGGCGGTAGTGCGGTTGCGCTGGTGATGGCGCCCGACAAGGTGACCTATCGGGTGACGCCGGGTGCATACATGGGGCAGAGCGACGGTCGCGTGACCGCTGTCTTCGAAGACCGGGTCGAGTTGGTGGAGCTGGTTCCGGACGGCGCGGGCGGTTGGCTGGAACGTCCGGCCACCATCGCGTTGGAAGATCAATAAAGGATTGGGGAAAGCACGATGACCGTATTCAATAGCAAACGATCGCGGCCTGCCCGGCGCCCCCTGTTGTCGCGCCACGCCGGATGTGGCGTGCTGGTGGGACTGGTCGCGGCGATCAGCGCCGTGCACGCAGCCCCGCCCCAGGCACGCGGCTCGGTTGCACCGATGCTCGTCGCGCAACTGGCGCCGGTATCCAACGCGGACCCCGCCAAGCAGCTTCCGGGGGCGATATCGGTCGCCAACGTCGACTTCAAGCGCGGCGACGGCGGTGCGGGCAGGCTGATCCTTCGCTTCAGCGGAGACGGCGCGGCGCCCGACCTGCGAAACCAGGGCTCCAAAATCGTCATCAACGTCGCCAATGCACAGTTGCCGTCGTCGCTGCAGCGCCCGCTCAACGTCACCGATTTCGCGACACCGGTGACGCAGATCGATGCGCGCGCATCGGGCTCGGGCACCCAGTTCGTGCTGGACACCAACGGCGCCTATGAGTCGATGGCGTACCAGACCGGCAACGAGTACATCGTTGAGGTAGTGCCTCGCGCAGTCGCGAGCCGGCCTGCACGCACCAATGCGGCAGTCGGCCAGACCGATTCCATGGCCAGTACCCAGTCGCGTCCCTACAGCGGACGGCCGGTGACGTTCAACTTCCAGGACATCCCGGTGCGTACGGTGCTGCAGCTGATCGCGGAGGAGTCCAACCTCAACCTGGTGGCCTCCGACAGCGTGCAGGGCAATGTGACCCTGCGTCTGACCAACGTGCCGTGGGACCAGGCGCTGGACATCGTGCTTCGCGCCAAGAGCCTGGACAAGCGTCGCAGCGGCAACGTCATCTGGGTCGCGCCGCAGGCCGAGATCGCCAAGTTCGAGCAGGACACCGAGGATGCGCGGATCGCCATCGACAACCGCGTCGACCTGGTGACCGAGTACATCCAGATCAACTATCACAACGCCGAGCAGATATTCAAGGCGTTGACCGAGGCCAAGGGCATCGGCGGTGGAGGCGAAGGAGGTTCGGGAGGTTCGGGAGACAGCGGCTTCCTCTCGCCGCGCGGGCGTCTGGTTGCCGACGAGCGCACCAACACGCTGATGGTCAGTGACATTCCGAAAAAGATTGAACAGATGAAGGAGCTGATCCGGGTGATCGACCGCCCGGTGGATCAGGTCCTGATCGAGGCCCGAGTGGTTATTGCCACGGAGAGCTTCTCGCGTGAGCTGGGGGCCAAGTTCGGCATCAGCGGTGCCTCGGGGAGCCCGGGAGATCGCAGTTCCGTTGGTTTCGGCGGCAACGTCGACAGCTCGTCGCAGAACGCCGTTGCCCGAGGGAATGCCGTCAGCGACAGCAACCCCCGTGGCCTGGACACCATCACCCGCGGCCTGATGACCAGTCTCGGTGCCACCAATCCGGCCGGCTCGGTCGCGCTTTCGATCCTCAATGCCGGCTATCTGCTGGATGTGGAATTGTCCGCGATGCAACAGGAAGGCCGCGGCGAGGTCATATCCAACCCACGAATCGTCACCAGCAACCAGCGCGAGGCGGTGATCAGCCAGGGCCAGGAAGTCGGCTATGTCACGATTTCGCCGGTCGTTGGCGGTGGTGCGACGCCCATTCCGAACGTGCAGTTCAAGGACGTGCTGCTGGAGATGAAGGTCACCCCGACGATCACCAACGATGGACGGGTGTTCCTGAACATGACCGTCAAAAAGGATGAGATCGAGGGCTTTGTCAGCACCTCGATCGGTGATGTGCCGCAGATCAGCAAGCGCTCGGTCAACACTGCGGTGCTGGTCGAGGACGGCCAGACCGTCGTGATCGGTGGTGTCTACGAGTTCCGCGACCGCAACGACGTCACCAAAGTGCCGTTCCTGGGCGATATCCCGTTCCTGGGCGCCCTGTTCAAGAAGAAGGGTCGCAGCAAGGAAAAGGCCGAGTTGCTGATCTTCGTGACGCCCAAGGTGCTGCAGGTCAAGCAGCGCGACTGACCAGCGCAGACCGATGCAAAAAAAGGGGAGCCTTCGGGCTCCCTTTTTTGTGCGCGATGTTTTCCCGTCAGCATCTGCACCCGGAATTGATGAACGCGCGCCGTGGCGTGATGAACCTTGTCGCGCCGTCTGGGTCAAAATCGGTTCAACCCCAAATCCTGGACCCGCATGGATAGCCGTACCAATACGCCAGCTCGCCTCGAGGGACTTTCGCGCCTGCATGAGGCGTTCGGTGCACTGCGCGATGCGCTCGCGGGCGAGATCGTCGGCCAGTCGGCGCTGATCGAGCGGCTGCTGATCGCCCTGCTGGCTGATGGCCACCTGCTCGTGGAAGGTGCGCCGGGCCTGGCCAAGACCACCGCGATCCGGGCGCTGGCTGCGCGCCTGGACGCCGACTTCGCCCGCGTCCAGTTCACCCCCGACCTGCTGCCGGCCGACCTCACCGGCACCGAGATCTGGCGCCCGCAGGACGGACGCTTCGAATTCCAGCCCGGCCCCATCTTCCATCCGATCCTGCTGGCCGACGAGATCAACCGCGCGCCGGCCAAGGTCCAGTCGGCGCTGCTGGAGGCGATGGGCGAGCGCCAGGTCACCGTGGGCCGCGCGACCTATCCGCTGACCCCGCTGTTCCTGGTGATGGCCACGCAGAACCCGATCGAGCAGGAGGGCACCTACCCGCTGCCGGAGGCGCAGGTCGACCGCTTCATGCTGAAGGTGGTGGTGGGCTATCCGAACAAGCAGGAGGAGCGGAGCATCGTGGAGCGCGAGG
>DATHRJ010000298.1:0-2360 GCA_035465455.1 Lysobacter sp. | reverse complement strand
GACCCGCTTGCATCAAACCCCTCCCCTTGCGACGCTCGCCAACAACAAGTCCCCAGGAGCGCAAGGATGCGCGAAGGCCAGAAACAGGAGTTCGCCCGTCGTCTGCGGGTCGAAATGACCGACGCTGAAAGGTTGCTCTGGCGGCATCTGCGCAACCGCGAGCTGACAGGTTTCAAGTTCCGCCGGCAATATCCGATTGCCCGCTACATCGTCGATTTCATATGCCTGGAAGCCGGGCTGGTGATCGAGCTCGACGGTGGCCAGCATGCCGGCTCACCATCGGATGCGCTTCGTACCCGTACCCTTGAGCAGCAGGGCTTCCTCGTCCTGCGTTTCTGGAACAATGAAGTCCTGATGCAGACGGATGCGGTGCTGGCGGTGATTCTCGACAGCTTGTCCGCGCGCTGCCCTCACCCCAGCCCTCTGCCATAACGGGAGAGGGAGCCAAAGGCGGAGCCATCCCCCATGCCCCAACCCCTGCGCATCGCCCTCGCCCAGTTCGACTTCCCGGTCGGCGCGGTCAACGACAACGCGACGATGATCATCGAGATGATCGCCCACGCGCGCGACGAATACGGCGCGCAGATCGTGCTGTTCCCCGAGCTGGCGATCAGCGGCTACCCGCCCGAGGACCTGCTGCTGCGGCCGGGCTTCCTGGCCGATTGCGAGGCGGCCTTGCAGCGCGTGGCCGGAGCGGTGCACGGGATCGTGGCGGTGGTCGGCTGGCCTCAGTCGGCCGGCAGCGTCGTCTACAACGCTGCCAGCGTGCTGCGCGAGGGCCGCATCGAGCAGACCTACCGCAAGCGCGAACTGCCCAATTACGCCGTGTTCGACGAGCGCCGCTATTTCGACATCGACCCCGATCGCGAGGATTGCGTGTTCACCGTGGAAGGCGTGCAGGTCGGGCTGCTGATCTGCGAGGACCTGTGGTTCCTGGAGCCGATGCATGGCACCGTCGCGGCCGGCGCGGAGATCGTGCTGGTGCCGAATGCGTCGCCATTCGACAGCAACAAGCACATCCAGCGCGACGAGATGCTCGAGGACCACGCCCGCGCCACGGGTGCGGCGCTGGTCTACCTCAACACCGTGGGCGGGCAGGATTCGGTGGTGTTCGACGGTGCATCGGTGGTCGCCGACGGCGATGGCCACGTGCATCCCGCTGCCGCCGCGTTCACCGAGCAGTGGCTGGTGGTCGATTTCGATCCCTCCACGCGCCGCTTCACCGCAGTGGAATGGGTCGAGGACGGCGACGAGAGCCGCGATGCGCTGGCATGGCGCGCGGTGGTGTGCGGCACGCGCGATTACTGCCGCAAGAACGGCTTCGAGAAGGTCTGGGTGGGCCTTTCGGGCGGAATCGACTCGGCGATGGTGCTGGCGATTGCGGTCGACGCGCTGGGCGCCGAAAACGTCACCGCGGTGCGCATGCCCTCGCGCTACACCGCCGACCTGTCCAACGATCTGGCCGCCGAGCAATGCGCGACCCAGGGCGTGCGCCTGCTCACGCTGCCGATAGAAAAACCGTTCCAGGGCTACCTGGATGCGCTCGCCGAACTGTTCGCCGGCCAGCCGGCCGATGCCACCGAGGAGAACCTGCAGTCGCGGACCCGCGGCGCGCTGCTGATGGCGCTGAGCAACAAGTTCGGTGGCCTGCTGCTGACCACGGGCAACAAGAGCGAGTACGCGGTCGGCTATACGACGACCTACGGCGACATGTGCGGCGGCTATGCGCCGCTCAAGGACCTCTACAAGACCCAGGTGTACGACCTGGCGCGATGGCGCAACACCGTTGGCGACCTGGTGATCCCGCATGAGGTGATCGATCGCGCGCCGACCGCCGAATTGCGCGCGGACCAGCGCGACCAGGATTCACTGCCGCCGTACGACGTGCTCGATGCGATCCTGTTCCGCTACGTCGACCAGGAGCAGTCGCGTGCGGAGATCATCGCCGCCGGTTTCGATGCGGCCACGGTCGAGCACGTGCTGCGCCTGGTGCGGATCAGCGAGTGGAAGCGCCACCAGGCCGCGCCCGGACCGAAGGTCTCGCGGCGCGCGTTCGGCCGCGAGCGGCGCTACCCGATCAGCAGCGGCTACCGCGCCTGATCCCCGTTGCCCGGGTAGGCGCAGCGCACCCGGGACCGAGGCGCGACCCGGGTCGGTCGTGGGTCCGCCGACAAGGCAAGTGCCAGGTGATCGCGGCTTCACTTGCAGCACCGCACTCCTGCGCGGTCCCGGGTGCGCTGCGCCTACCCGGGCTACGAAGCTCGATCGTGCGTCTTGCGCTTAGAAGAACATGCGCACGCCAAAGGCGATGCCGCGTCCCGGCAGCGGCGCCAGGTCCTTGAGGAACGAGGTATGCACGC
>DATHRJ010000297.1:0-4537 GCA_035465455.1 Lysobacter sp. | reverse complement strand
GGAATGCGCCATCGTTCAATCGCGTCAGCAGTTCGCCCATGCGCTGGCGCACGCTGAGCGCCTCGCGCTTGATCCCGTGCTGGGTGTACAGCTCGGCGCGCTTGAACACGTCGTGCAGCGCCAGCAGCATCTCGCGCAGGTCGACCGGCGGCGGCAGCTTGATCGAGGCGCGGTCCGGCACGAATGCCGCCACCGGTACCGTGTCGCGGTCCTGCCGGGGCAGGGTGTCGATGTCCTGCGCGGCCTTCTTGAAGCGCTCGTATTCCTGCAGGCGGCGCACGAGTTCGGCGCGCGGGTCGTCCTCCAGCGCGTCCTCGGTCGCCGCGCGCGGCAGCAGCATGCGCGACTTGATCTCGGCCAGGATCGCGGCCATCACCAGGTAATCGGCCGCCAGCTCGAAGCGCATCTCGTGCATCGCCTGGATGTACGTGACGTACTGGCGGGTGATCTCGGCGACCGGAATATCGAGGATCTCGAGGTTCTGGCGACGGATCAGGTACAGCAACAGGTCCAGCGGGCCTTCGAACGCATCGAGGATGACCTCCAGCGCGTCCGGCGGAATGTACAGGTCCTGCGGGATCTGCAGCACCGGCTGGCCATGCACCACTGCCAGCGGCATTTCCTGCTGCTGCGGGGGCGCGGGGTTCGGGTTGTCGGGTGCGGTCGCGTCAGGCGCGGGCGCGGAATCCTGGGTCATTCGGGGCCGGCCCCTCCGGGCCGTGGCACTGCTGGTGCGAAGCGCGCCTGGCGGCGCGCCCATGGAGCTACGAGGCAAGTGGTGCGGATGCGGCCACTTCGAACGGCGGACAAGCAGACAGCTTGGCGAAACAAACGGGAACGACGGGCGCTGCAGACTTCAAGGTGCCACGGATGCCGAAGATCGATGCTCGAATCGGCCCGGATCTCGAACCGCCCCTTGTCGAAGGCCGAGTACCCAAAGACGGCTGATCGTCCGAACGCCACCGCGTGCGCTTCACGCATCCGGCGTGGTGGCGTCCTGCAAGGGCGTTGGGTGGGCCGTGAGGGGCGGCAAGCCGTGTGTGGAACACGATGCATCGCGGCGGCGTGGAGCCGGGAACGCGATGGCCGCTGCTTTGGCCTCAGGCAATGGACAACAGGGTACGGTCTGGCGCGAGCGCTGTCCAGCCCGGGCGGCGGCACTGACCCACCGAGGCGGTCGCTGGCGGTATCACTGGCTACAATCGGCGCAGGCCCGCTGCCGGGCGTCGGGAAACCAGACTGCATGTGGTACGTGATCGAGGGCTTCGACGGAGCGGACGTGTTGCCCGGGCGCATCGCGGCGCGTCCCGACCATCTCGCGCGACTCACCGCGCTGCGCGACGACGGACGCCTGCTGCTGGCGGGTCCGTGTCCGGCGATCGATGCCGAGGATCCGGGGCCGGCGGGTTTCAGTGGCAGCGTGGTGATCGCCGAATTCGAATCGCTGGAGCAGGCGCGTGCCTGGGCCGATGCCGACCCTTACGTGGCCGCCGGCGTGTACGAGCGCACCGAAGTGCGGCCGTTCCGGCGGGTGTTGCCATGACATCGACGCCGCTGCCGCGCGAGCAGCGCGTGGAAGCCATCCGCGCCGCTATCGAGGCCGCGCTGGCGCCGCGGTCGCTCGTGGTGGTGGACGACAGCGCCCGCCATGCCGGCCATGCCGGGGCACGCGATGGGCGCGGGCACTTCAATGTCGAAGTGGTCAGCGACGCATTCGCCGGGCTCAACCCGATCGCGCGGCATCGCGCGGTGTATGCGGCGCTGGGCGAACTGATGACCACCGACATCCACGCGCTTTCGATCACGGCGCGTACGCCGCAGGAAGCCGGCTGACCCCTTCGGGGCGCGTGCTCACCCTACTGGACGTGCCTCGTCCACATAGGCCCTGGCGCGCTGGGCGGCATCGCGGACCGAACCGTAGTCGCCGCCGGCGATCGACTCGTGGCGCACCAGCCATGAGCCACCGACGCACAGCACATTGGGTTGCGCAAGGTACCCGGGCAGCTGCACTTCCACGATTCCGCCGCTTGGATACAGCCCGACATTCGGCAACGGCCCCGCGATCGCCTTCACCATCGACAGCCCGCCAAGCGGCTCGATCGGGAACAGCTTCAGCGCATCGAAGCCACGCTCGGCCAGCATCATCATCTCGCTGGTGGTGGCCGCGCCGGGAATCACCGGCACGGCCGCGAGCATCAGCGCGTCGGCAAGCGACGCTGGCGTGCCGGAGGTAGCCACGAACTGTGCGCCGGCGTCCTGTGCGGCCCGCAATTGCCGCGCATCCAGCACCGTACCGGCGCCGACAGTAAGCGCCGGGACCTCACGCCGGATCGCACTGATCGCCTTGAGCGCGGCGGCCGAACGCAGCGTCACCTCCATCGCGAACAGTCCGCCTTCCGTCAGCGCCCGGGCAATGCCGACCGCGCCGGCCGCATCTTCCATGGTGATCACGGGCATCACCCCGGTGGCGAGCAGCAGGTCGGATGCGACCGTGGCTTTCATTTGCGGCCCCTGGTCGGCCAGGGCAACTGCCGCTGATGGCCGCGCGAGGTGGCGGGGGCGGCGCCGTCATTGTTGCGGCCGGGTTGGCCGGTTCCAGGGGCGTGCAGGCGTGGGATCGGGCCCGTCACGGGCACCAGTAAACCTGCAACGGGACCTGGTGGGTCTCGTCGAACGCGGCGAGCACCGGCCACTGCAGGACGTCGCGACTGGCCAAGGCCTGCGCCAGCAACTCGCGTTTGCGCGGCCCTCGGATCAGCAGCAAGCGCGCCCTGCCCATGCGCAGGCCGGCAGGGGTCAGGCTGATGCGGCGCGGCCAGCGCCCCGCACCGGCGCAGCCCGACGCATCCACCGCGACGTAAGGCTGCGCACTGGCCAGCGCCACCGGCAAGCCGGGCATGTGCGGAAACAGCGATGCGGTGTGGCCGTCCTCGCCCATCCCCAGCACGATGACGCTCGCCGGTTGCCGTCCATGCGCATTGGCCACCGCCACCGCCTGCTCGATCGTGCGGCCGGGCTGCGTCATCGGCTCGAACCGGGCGCTTGCGGCGTGGTGGGTCAGCAGTTCGGTGCGGACCAGGCGCGCGTTGCTGTCGGGATCGTCGGGCAGCACCCAGCGCTCGTCGACCAGCGCCACGTCGATCCGGTCCCATTCCAGCGGCGCCTTCGCCAGCGCCCGGTACACGGGGGCGGGGGTAGACCCGCCCGAAAGCAGCAACCGCGCACGTGCCTGTTGTTGCAGGTCCCGGCGCAGTTCGGCGGCGATCGCCACCGCGCTCGCCCAGCGCCAGGCGTCCACGTCGGAGAAGGTGTGCCAGACCATCTCGGGCGTCTCGAGTTTCTGCTGGCGGGGCGTGGCGGTGGCGCTCATCGGCAGAGTGTTCCACAAAGCCACCTCATTCATGCAGGTACTTGGCCAGGTTCGCCGCGCCCAGCAGACCCGGTTGCGGATGATTCACCGCCAGCGTGGGCACCGACGCCATCGCCGGGGCAAAGCGGCCCTTGTGTTCGAAGCGCTGGCGAAAGCCCGAATGCGCCAGCCACGGCATCACGTGGTGGACCACGCCCCCGGTGAGGAAAACGCCATCCCAGGCCCCCAGGGTGAGCACGAGGTCGCCTGCGGCGGAACCGAACACGGCGCAGAACATGTCGATGACGTGCAGGCACTGCGGGTCGCCGTCGCGCGCCCGTGCGGTGACGTCCTCCGGCCGCAGCGGTCCCGGCCGCTCACCAAGGGCATCACCGCCTGCGATTGCGCTGAGCGCCCGGTGCAGGTTGACCAGGCCACCGCCACTGACGATGCGCTCGTTGGAGACCCGGCCGAATTCGCCCGACAGGCGCTGCAGTAGCGTGATCTCCTCCGGGGTGCCGGGAGCGAAGCTGGCATGGCCGCCTTCGGTCTGGAGCGCATGCAGGCGGCCATCGCGGCGCAGCAGCGCGCCCACGCCCAACCCGGTGCCGGGGCCGATCACCGCGTAGGTGAAGTCAGGATGCGACCCCAGCGGATCTTCGCCAATCAAGGACCACTGAGCCGATCCGATCCGGGTCACGTCAGCAGCGCCCAGCAGCGGCACCGCCATCGCCTGGGCGGCGAAATCGTTGACCAGGTGCGCGTGGTCGAGCGCCAGCGCCCGGCGGATCCGCTCGGCCGAGATCACCCACGGGTGATTGGTGATGCGCGCCTCGTCGCCCGTGACACGTCCCGCCACCGCAAGCACCGCCGATTGCACCTGGACATCGCGGCCGTCCAGGTAGTGCAGGGCTGCATCCGCCAACGAGGCGAATTCGTCGACCCGGAATTTGGCCGTGGTGTCGGGCACCAGTGGCGGCTGGGTGCCCGGGCGCGCCAGAGCGAAGCGCGCATGGGTCCCGCCGATGTCGCCCACCAGTACCGTCCAGGGATTCATGGTCGAGCCGTCCAGGTCGTGGTGGCCGTCGGCCGGCGCGACACCGCCGGCCCCGTCGTGGGGCGAAGGAGTCGGTGGGAGACGCTGGGGCGAGGCGGCGACATGGGTCGGAAGGCTCGTGGCTGCGCTGT
>DATHRJ010000296.1:0-1704 GCA_035465455.1 Lysobacter sp. | reverse complement strand
GTCTTCGCTGAAGGCCAGCGGATCAAGATTGACCGCGCCGGGGACGTGGGCGGCTGCCCAGTGCGAGGGTGCATTCACGTCCAGCACGAGTGCGCGCCGCTGCGGCAGCAGCGCGTCGACTTCGCGACAGGAAACCGACTTGAGGCCCATCAGGGTCGCCAGCATTTCGAATCCTCTTTCTTGGTTGCGGGCGCAAGCGGCCGGCAGGCCGGCCAGCGCTGGCAAGGTGGTTACCTGCCGGGACGATGGCGGCGATGGATCCGGTGCCGGCGCACGCCCATCGCGATGATGGCGAGCGAATAGCCGGCGGAGACCGCCAGCAGCGTGGGGAATGTCCACTGCTGCTGCTTGGCCCAGAGCAGCATGCCGACGAAGCTCGCCATGAGCACGCCGAAGAGGATGCCGTGGACCAGCAACTCGCGTCGCTCGAGTGGATTGCGCGCGCGGATCACGTAGGAGCGCACCTCCCACGCCACGGCGGCGAGCACCAGTGCCAGCGCGGCGGCGGCGCTCCCGAGCGCGCCCAACACCCATTTGCTGGCCGTGGCCGCGCCCGCGCCCGCGGCGCCCGCCTTGGCAGGTCCGGTGGTCAGGGTCGTAGCGACGATTGCGGTGAAGGCCACGCCCGGGGCGCTGCTGCGCGCGACTTCACCGATCTGGGCCAGCAGTCCGGCGTGGAGCACGTCGCGTGCCCGCTGCAGCCGCTTGCGCACGGCCCCGTCGCTGAGCCCCAGCAGGGCGGCGACCTGGCGGCTGCTCTGGCCTTCGCGATAGAACAGCAGCAGCACCTCGCGGCTTTCGTCCGGAATCTCGTCGAGTGCGCGCGCCAGCATTTCGGATTGTTCCTGGCGCTGCAGCGATGCCTCAGGACCGAGGCCGAGGTGCGGTGCGTCGGTGATCCGCGTGTCCGAGTCGCCTAGTGACACCTCCTGGTGGCGGCGGCGACGCACGTGGTCGATCGCCTGGTTGCGGGTGACCTGGCGCAGCCACGGCAGGAAACTGTCGGGGTTGTTCATCGCGGCAAGCCGGTGCCATGCCTTGAGGTAGGTCTCCTGAGCGATGTCCTCGCTGAGCTGGATGTCGCGGGTCACGGCCAGTGCGACGCTTGCGACCATCCGCTGCGTCGCGCGCACCAGCCGGGCGAATGCGTCGTGGTCGCCGTGGCGCGCGGCGGCGAAATCGGCGTGCAGGGCCGGACTCAACGGGGTCGATGCGATGGTCATGGCGGACAAGTCCGTGGGGGTGATGGCTTTCAATACGAACGAGCGCGGGGGATGTGACAACGCCTCGCGGCCCGGCACCCGTGCGGGTGCGCCCACCGTACCGCAGCGGGGGAGTCCTGCACGCGCACCGCCGCGGCAGTTGCGGCGACCCGCCGCCGGTCTGGCACACGGCGCCTCGCCCTGGAGTTCGCTTTGTCTACGCTGGAAGGCATCCATGACATCAAGGCCAGGGTCGCCTGCGGTGACATTCGCAAAACGCTGATATTCATCAATCGCCAGCCGTCGCTGCAGCGCGAGGTGCAACTGCGCTGAGGGCTCGCCCGGCACCTGCGCATGCACCTGGTACGCAGTTGCAGGTATTTCCGCTCAGGAACCATCCAGCGACATCACGCCGCGGTGAAAAAAATCGGGCAATTCGATCGTTGTTTGCGCGTGTATTTAGCCGCGAGCAGATAACGTCAAATCGGGCATCATCCGCGCG
>DATHRJ010000295.1:0-6410 GCA_035465455.1 Lysobacter sp. | reverse complement strand
CGCTGCCGCGGCCGAACCAGTCCGCCGGCGCCTGCTGCAGCAGGCCCAGCGCGCGCCCGGCGCCGAGCAGCTGGTCCCGGTGCCGCGCCTTCTCTTCGGGCGACTGCGCCTTGCGCGCCTCGCCGGCGATGCGCGCCAGTTCGGCCAGCGCCTGCGGCGTGTTGAGGTCGTCGTCCAGGGCGGCCTCGATTCCCGGTGGTATTTCCGCTTCTCCCTGTGCAGGCTCCAGGTCGCCCGCCGCGACCAGGTCGCGCAAGGTGCCGTACAGGCGGTCGAGGGTGCGCACGGACTGCTCGATCAGGCCCTCCGACCACTCCAGCGGCTGCCGGTAATGCGCCGACAGCAGCGCGTAGCGCAGCGCCTCGGGCGGATGCACCTGCAGCAGGTCATGGACCTTCTCGATGTTGCCGAGCGACTTGGACATCTTGCTGCCGGCGAAATTGAGCATGCCGTTGTGCAGCCAGAAACGCGCGAAGGGCTTGCCGCCGTGGGCGCACTCGCTTTGTGCGATCTCGTTCTCGTGATGCGGGAATTGCAGGTCGATGCCGCCGGCGTGGATGTCGATGGTCTCGCCCAGGTGCGCCTCGGCCATCGCCGAGCACTCGATGTGCCAGCCGGGTCGGCCGCGGCCCCAGGGCGACTCCCAGCCCGGCAGGTCGTCGGTGGACGGCTTCCACAGCACGAAGTCGCAGGGGTCGCGCTTGTACGGCGCGACGTCGACGCGCGCGCCGGCGATCATTTCGTCCAGATCGCGCCGCGACAGCTTGCCGTAGCCCTCGTAGCTGGCGACCGAGAACAGCACGTGGTCCTCGGCCGCATAGGCGTGGCCGCTGGCGATCAGGCGCTCGATCATCGCGATGATCTGCGGGATGTGCCGCGTTGCCTCCGGCTCCAGGTCGGGCCGCTTCACGCCGAGCGCGCCCATGTCCTGCCGATAGATCGCGGCGAACCGGTCGGTGATGGTCGCGATCGGCACCCCTGCCTCCCGCGCGGCGGCATTGATCTTGTCGTCCACGTCGGTGATGTTGCGCGCGTAGGCCAGGGCGCCGAAGCGCCGCCGCAGCACGTCGGCCAGCACATCGAACACCACCGGGCCTCGCGCGTTGCCGATGTGGGCGAAGTTGTAGACCGTCGGGCCGCACAGGTACATCGTCGTGCGCGCAGGGTCGGCAGGTGCGAACGGCTCGAGCCGCCGGGTCAGGCTATTGAAGAGGTGCAGGGTCATGGGGGCGACGATGGGGTTTTGGCTATTCTAGCGGCCGCGCCGGACCAGCATCCCCCGGGGCCCTCGCCGACGGGCTGAAAAGGTATTCAGCCGGGCTGCATCGGTGGCGAATACACTGGATGTTCGCTCCGCTCGAGTCCCCCGATCCGATCATGCCCCGCCTTTTGCCGCTGCCGACCCTGTTGCTCGCCCTGGCGGCGGGCGTCGCCTCGGCCCAGGACCTGACGGTGGTCCAGCAGGAGAACGTGCGTTACGCCTATGCGCAGGTGCTGCGCGTGTCGCCGGTCTACCAGACGCTGACCGCCACGCGCATGGAGGAGCGCTGCGACCAGACGCCGGCGCTGACGGATGCCGATTCGCGCCTTTCGCGCATGGTCGGCGTGGTCAGGGGCGCGCTGGCTCGCGAACAGGAGCAGGCCAACGACGCGGACAGCGGCAATTGCCGCTCGGTGCCGGTTCTCCGCGAGTTCCACCGGCCGATCGCCTACGACGTGGACTACCTCTACCAGGGCGCGAAATACCGCTCGCGCCTACCCGACGACCCTGGCAACCGGCTGCGCATCCGCATCGGGGTGACGCCGGTGGTTTCGGGCCCCCGCAGCCGCTGACGGCGGTCGCTCCACTTGCGCCTGGCGGCGCACGCATGCGAGCATTCGCGCTTCGATGAACATCCATTACGCCGACGCCGACCTCCTCACCTCCGCCTACATGGCGGCAGGCATGACCTCGCGCGCGCGCCGACGCCAGCCTGCAGGTTGCGCTGGGTAGGGCGTTCACGTCCGTTCTTGTTCTCGACAAGCCCAGCCTCGCTGGGCTTTTTGCGTTTCTGGCCCATCGCAAGCGCCGTCCCTTCGATCGATCCCCTCCACGCACGCGCCAAGAGACCACGCCAATGAAGCACTTCCTCAATACCCAGGACTGGTCGCGCGCCGACCTGGATGCCCTGCTGGCCCAGGCGGCGGCGTTCAGGCGCGGTGCCGGCGGCAGGCCGCTGGAGGGCAGGTCGATCGCACTGGTGTTCTTCAATCCCTCGATGCGCACCCGCACCAGTTTCGAGATCGGCGCTTTCCAGCTCGGTGGCCATGCGGTGGTCCTGCAGCCGGGCAAGGACGCGTGGCCGATCGAGTTCGACCTGGGCACGGTGATGGATGGCGACACCGAGGAACACATCGCCGAGGTCGCCCGGGTGCTGGGCCGCTACGTCGACCTGATCGGCGTGCGTGCATTCCCCAAGTTCAGCGACTGGTCGGTCGATCGCCAGGACCGCGTGCTGGAAAGTTTCGCGCGTTACTCGCCGGTGCCAGTGATCAACATGGAAACGATCACCCATCCCTGCCAGGAGCTGGCGCACGTGATGGCGCTGCAACAGCATTTCGGTACGCCGGACCTGCGCGGCAGGAAGTTCGTGCTGACCTGGACCTACCATCCCAAGGCACTCAACACCGCGGTGGCCAACTCGGCACTGACGATCGCCACCCGCATGGGCATGGACGTCACCCTGCTGTGCCCGACCCCCGATTACGTGCTCGATGAGCGCTACATGGGCTGGGCCGCGCAGAACGTCGCCGAATCCGGCGGCTCGCTCGCGGTCAGCCACGACATCGCCAGCGCATACGCCGGCGCCGACGTGGTCTATGCCAAGAGCTGGGGCGCATTGCCGTATTTCGGCCAGTGGGACGCGGAAAAACCCATCCGCGACCAGTACCGCCATTTCATCGTCGACGAGGCCAAGATGGCACTCACCAACAACGGCGTCTTCAGCCATTGCCTGCCGCTGCGCCGCAACGTCAAGGCCACCGACGCGGTGATGGACTCGCCGCAATGCATCGCCGTGGACGAGGCGGAAAACCGGCTTCACGTGCAGAAGGCGATCATGGCGGCGCTGGCGAACCAGTAGCCGCCGCGGTTTTCCGGCGGGGCAGGCGTCCCGCCTTCGGCAACTGCGTTTCGCGCATCAATTCCCAGCCTCTCCTTCATCCGGGAGACAGGCATAGAACAAGAGAAAGCAGAACCATGAGCAAAGACATCGTCCTCGCCTTTTCCGGCGGCCTCGACACCAGCTTCTGCGTGCCCTATCTGCAGGAGCGCGGCTGGAACGTGCATACCGTGTTCGCGGACACCGGCGGCGTCGACGACGAGGAGCGCGCCTTCATCGAACAGCGCGCCGCCGAGCTAGGCGTCGCCTCGCACGTGACCGTCGATGGCGGCCCGGCGATCTGGTCCGGCTTCGTGAAGCCGTTCGTGTGGGCCGGCGAGGGCTACCAGGGCCAGTACCCGCTGCTGGTCTCGGACCGCTACCTGATCGTGGAGGCGGCGCTGCGGCGCTGCGACGAGTTGGGCACGAAGGCGATCGCGCATGGCTGCACCGGCATGGGCAACGACCAGGTGCGCTTCGACCTCACGATCAAGGCGCTGGGCGACTACGAGATCATCGCGCCGATCCGCGAGATCCAGAAGGAGCACACCCAGGTCCGTGCCTACGAGCAGCAATACCTGGAGGCGCGCGGTTTCTCCGTGCGCGCCAAGCAGATGGCGTACACGATCAACGAGAACCTGCTCGGCCTGACCATGTCCGGTGGCGAGATCGATCGCTGGCAGGCGCCCGGCGAGGGCGCTTCGGGCTGGTGCAAGCCACGCAGCCAATGGCCGTCCGAAGCGCTGCGGGTCACGATCGGGTTTGAACACGGAGAGGCGGTTTCGCTCGATGGCGAACGGCTCGCCGGGCACGTGATGCTGGCCCGGCTCAACGGGCTGTTCGCGCAGTACGGCGTCGGCCGCGGGCTGTATACCGGAGACACCACGATCGGGCTCAAGGGCCGCATCATCTTCGAGGCCCCGGGCCTGGTGGCGCTGCTGACCGCGCACCGCGCCCTGGAGGAGGTGGTGCTGAGCAAGCAGCAGAACCGCTTCAAGCCGGAGGCGGCGCGCAAGTGGGTGGAGCTGGTCTATGAAGGCTTTTTCCACGACCCGCTCAAGGCCGATCTCGAAGCGTTCCTGGCTTCGAGCCAGGCCATGGTCAACGGCGAGGTCGTGCTGGAAACCCACGGGGGCGTGGTCAACGCGGTTGCGATCGATTCGCCGCACATCCTCAACGCCCGGGGCGCGGTCTACGCGCAGGCGGCCGACTGGGGCGTGGTCGAGGCCGAGGGCTTCATCAAGCTGTTCGGCATGAGCAGCACGCTATGGGCCGAGATCAACCGCAAATGACCACCGCCGCGGGCAACGCCATGAACCTGGAACCGACATGCTGGATGTAGTCCTCAAGCACCTGGAAGCGCTGGTGTCGTACGACACGCGCAATCCGCCGCGCATGATCGGCACCGGCGGTATGTTCGATTACCTGCGCACGCAGCTGCCGGACTTCCGCATCGAGGTGGTCGACCACGGCGACGGCGCGGTGTCGATGCTGGCCGTGCGCGGCAATCCGACGCGCCTGTTCAACGTGCACCTGGACACCGTGCCCGACTCGCCAGCGTGGTCGGCCGATCCGCATGTCCTGCGGGTCACCACCGATCGCGCGATCGGCCTGGGCGCATGCGACATCAAGGGCGCGGCCGCCGGATTGCTTGCCGCCGCTTCGGTGACCTCGGGCGATGCCGCGTTCCTGTTCGGCACCGACGAGGAAGCCAACGATGCGCGCTGCATCCCCGCTTTCCTGGCGACGGAGCATGGTTTTGCCGAAGTCATCGTCGCCGAGCCGACGAACTGCGAGGCGGTACTGGCGCATCGTGGCATCAGCTCGGTGCTGATGCGCTTCCACGGCATGGCCGGGCATGCATCCGGTGCAAACGCGGTGCATGCCAATGCGTTGCACCAGGTGATGCGCTGGGGCCATGGTGCGTTGGAACTGGTCGAGTCGCAGGCGCACCAGCGCTTCGGCGGGCTGACCGGGCTGCGCTTCAACATCGGCAAGGTCGAGGGCGGGATCAAGGCCAACATGATCGCGCCGAGCGCCGAAGTCCGCTTCGGTTTCCGGCCGTTGCCGTCGATGTCGATCGATGCGTTGCACGAGCGCTTCGGCACGCTGGTCGAGGCCGGGACGATCGAGCGCTACCAGGAAACCTTCCGCGGGCCCTCGCTTCCGGCTGGCGACGTCGCCGCGGCCGAGGAGCGTCGGCTGGAGGCGCGGGACCTGGCCGATGCGCTGGGCCTCCCGATCGGCAACGCGGTCGATTTCTGGACCGAGGCCTCGCTGTTTTCCGCCGCCGGGATGACCGCGATCGTCTACGGGCCCGGCGACATCGCCCAGGCGCACACCGCCGACGAATGGGTCGCGCTGGAGCAGTTGCAGCGTTACACCGACAGCGTCGTGCGCATGCTCGGAGCGCAGCCATGACCAAGGCCGAATTGCAGACCCGCCAGACCATCGTGCGCCTGCTGTCGAGCATGGCCAGCGCGAAGGAGATCTCGCAGTACCTCAAGCGCTTCTCGCAACTGGACGCCAAGCGATTCGCCGTGGTCAAGGTCGGCGGCGCGGTGCTGCGCGACGACCTGGAAGCATTGACCTCGTCGCTCGCGTTCCTGCAGGACGTGGGCCTGACCCCGATCGTGATCCACGGCGCTGGCCCGCAACTGGATGAGGCGCTGTCCGCGGCCGGCATCGACAAGCAGACCGTCAACGGCCTGCGGGTGACCTCGCCGGAAGCGCTGGCGATCGTGCGCCGCGTGTTCCACGCGCAGAACCTGCGGCTGGTCGAGGCACTGCAGCAGGGCGACGCGCGCGCGACCTCGATCGTCTCGGGCGTGTTCGAGGCCGACTACCTCGATCGCGACACCTATGGCCTCGTCGGCGAGGTCAGGCGGGTGGAGCTCGCGCCGATCGAGGCGAGCCTGCAGGCGGGGTCGATCCCGGTGATCGCCAGCCTTGGCGAGACGATCGGCGGGCAGATCCTCAACATCAATGCGGATTTCGCCGCCAACGAACTCGTGCAGGTGCTGCAGCCGTACAAGATCGTGTTCCTGACCGGTACCGGCGGCCTGCTCGACGGCGAGGGGCAGGTGATCGATTCGATCAACCTGTCCACCGAATACGAGCACCTGATCGCGCAACCGTGGATCAACGGCGGCATGCGGCTGAAGATCGAGCAGATCAAGGCCCTGCTCGATACCTTGCCGCTGACGTCATCGGTGTCGATCACCCAGCCGGCCGAACTGGCCAAGGAACTGTTTACCCACAAGGGCTCGG